>NZ_VTOZ01000069.1:0-470 GCF_008271345.1 Pseudoselenomonas caprae | reverse complement strand
AGTGCCATCCTTGACCTCTGTGATCGCCGGCCTGTTGCCTATGTTATTGGTGACAGCAACAATAACCAGTTGGTATTCCAAACCTTTGACAAAGCTCTTGAAGCCAATCCAGGGGCACATCCCTTGTTTCATAGTGACCGTGGCTTTCAGTACACCAATAAGTTGTTCCGCGCCAAAATTGAACAGGCCGGTATGACACAAAGCATGTCCCGTGTAGCACATTGCCTAGACAATGGCCCCATGGAAGGCTTCTGGGGTATCTTGAAGCGCGAGATGTACTACAGGCGCAGATTTACTTCCCGGCAAGAGTTGGTTGAGTCAATTGAGGAATATATAAGATATTACACTTATGACAGACCACAGCGTCATTTAGGCATACGAACCCCAAGTGAGTACCACGAAAAACTGGTTGGAGCTGCATGAAAAAAGCTGCTCGCATTAGTTGCGAGCAGCAATGAATATTTTTATTT
>NZ_VTOZ01000068.1:0-524 GCF_008271345.1 Pseudoselenomonas caprae | reverse complement strand
AGCAGATTGCCTGCGTTATCGTAGCGATAGGGTTCAACCTGTCCGTTGACGGTTCGTCTTGTCAGACGGTTGTTGACATCATAAACATACTGCTCCTCGATATCTTTCGCCGTTCTAGTCAGCCGATTCCCCGCTTGGTCGTAGCTGAATCGCTCCGTATAGGTTGGATATTCTGCTTGTTCTAGGCGATTCAGGCTGTCATAGGTGTAGAGGGTCTTGCCCGCCAGCTCGTTTTTCTCGATTCTTTGGCCGTTGCCGTCGTAGCGGTAGGTGTTCTGCGCAAGGATTTTATCGGGCGTGGCTACCGTCAGGCTCGTTATATTCTTATCCGCGTCATAGGCAATATCCTGCCACATGCCGTTGGCGTGGGTTATCTTTTGGATGGCGCCATCGGCATCGCGGGTAAATTGGACAATTGACTGGTCAAATTCATCGCAAATGTCAACCAGCTGATTTGACTTGTCAAATCGGTATCTGACTTGCCGGCCTGTAATGTCAATCTGACTTATCTTACGGCCCAGCTC
>NZ_VTOZ01000067.1:0-632 GCF_008271345.1 Pseudoselenomonas caprae | reverse complement strand
AACAAAAAGTTAAGCTACAAAGGGCATATGGCGGATGCCTAGGCGTTTCGAGCCGATGAAGGACGCGATAAGCTGCGATAAGTCATGGGGAGCCGCAAGTAGGCTTTGAGCCATGAATCTCCGAATGGGGCAACCCGGTACGAGTCATGTCGTACCATCTACGGAAGGCAGACCTGGTGAACTGAAACATCTAAGTAGCCAGAGGAAAAGTAATCAAAAGAGATTCCCATAGTAGCGGCGAGCGAACAGGGAAGAGCCCAAACCGGACGTCTTCGGACGACCGGGGTTGAGGACTGGCATAAAGGGAAGAATTTCTAGCTGAAGCTTCTGGGAAGGAGCGGCACAGAAGGTGAAACCCCCGTAAGCGAAAGAGATTCCAACGGGCCAGTATCCAGAGTACCACGAGACACGTGAAACCTTGTGGGAAGCAGGGTGGACCACCATCCAAGGCAAAATACTACGAAACGACCGATAGCGCATAGTACCGTGAGGGAAAGGTGAAAAGGACCCCGGGAGGGGAGTGAAATAGAACCTGAAACCGTATGTCTACAAGCAGTCGAAGCACTTTATATGTGCGACGGCGTGCCTATTGAAGAATGAACCGGCGAGTTAATTTTTGTTGCGAGGTTAAG
>NZ_VTOZ01000066.1:0-718 GCF_008271345.1 Pseudoselenomonas caprae | reverse complement strand
TCTGGCACGTCTGGCGGATCAATGATCTGAACATCCATGCTTGGCATTGCCAGCTGTATTTTATGCTGCTCACGCTGACGCTGCAGATGCTCATATAGCTCTTGATTGCCTTCTTGCTGAGCTGCTTCAATACGCTCATCAATGACCGATATAAGTTGCGTCTGCGTCTCTTGATTTTTCTTTGTCTGTACATCTAAGAAACCATCTACAAGACACTTTGCTATCAGCTGGGCTTCAGCTGGCGTTTTGCCTATTCCTGTCACTGTCAGCAGATTTGTTCCTCTTTTGCCTTCAATACGGAAATTACGAATTGCAACAGGTGCTGTCCCTATTTCTTCTGCTATGGATTCACTTCGCTTGTCAGCCGCCTCCATAACCGACCGTGATTTCATCAATTCAACATAAGTCGATGGTGAAAGTTCTATTCGATTTCCATCCTCACTGTTAATACCATGTGATACCATATTGGCTGTTGTAGTCTCCATGCCTATTGCAACATTTCTTATTTGCACGATAGCTGTTGACTCATATTTTTTAGGCATGGACAACGCAACACCTAATGCGATGATGATACAAGCCGCAAGAACACCACCTATCACTACCTTACGCGCCACCATTATCCGCATTAGTCTCCCCAGATCTATGCTTTCCTCGTTCACCTTGTCCACGTTTTCATCCCTTTGCTCTCTCGTGTATTTTGCACTATCATCATTCGTAC
>NZ_VTOZ01000065.1:0-836 GCF_008271345.1 Pseudoselenomonas caprae | reverse complement strand
AGCCCAACCTGCATAACGCCTTGACTGGATAATCCTTACAGATACTGCTGAGCTCCAGTATCGCCCGGTAGGTAGCCGTATTACGAGTTCTGTCTAGTATCACCTCCTTTCCAATTCCTCGAGTTTTTTTAGAAAATCTATCTCCATCTGCTTTTGTAGCAACTGAGCCTTCTGCATGCGGTTTTCATATCTGAGCCGTTCCAGCTCGTTCATCTCAGACTCAGGCTTCCTGCGGCCTCTGCCGTCCTTGAGGCCTTCGATTCCCTTTTGGTCATACTTCCTGACCCAGGTATAGACCTGCTGGTAAGAAACATCGAATTTCTCCGCCGCCAAAGCATAATCACGGCCATTTGCAATGCAATCCTCCACAATGGATACTCGTTCATCAAATGTAGTTTTTCTGCCTTTAGTCACGATGGTGCTCCCTCCTGTACCGGATGGTTTAAGTTCCTCGTGACTATTATACTTCATAATCCAGTCTTGTAGCTGTCTCCGCGAACGAAGTCCGTATTTTCGGCATATAGCATCTTGTGAATCCACGCCAGAAAGATAATCGTGGATAGCAGTTTCCTTAAACTCAACAGAATAGCGCTGATGATGTCGTTTGAAGAATACATCCGGGCCACAAGCATCATAGTTACGAACCCATTGCCTGAAGGATCTTCTGTCAACACCTGCATCCGCGGCTATGGAGGCATAACTGCCCTCTCCACGTTTATACTTTTCAATGAAGTGGATTTTCTCTTCGGGTGATAATCTCTTCTTGTACATAAAATGCTCCCTATCAAGCAGACAGTTTTATTATTTCTTCTGTCTACCTAATAGGGAGCATATCA
>NZ_VTOZ01000064.1:0-848 GCF_008271345.1 Pseudoselenomonas caprae | reverse complement strand
TACCAACGATTATTTTTCATGATGCCGAAAGTGCCTTCTGATTGAATGGAACGATTCATGCGGAGAAGTGCACCATGGATGCTTTCTAGGTTATCCACAACTTCCTGATGCATGGAAGTCAATTCTTCGTTGATGCGAATGATTCTATTCTTGTCCTTCCTTTTGCATTGTGTAGCATAAGAACAATCGGTACAATCTTCGCATTGATATATTTCTTCCTGACGTCCATACAGATTTCCTTTGATATTCTTGCGATATTTGAGATGGAAGGCTTTTCCCGCAGGACAGCGTAGTATACCGTCTTCGTCAATCTTGAAATTGACTGGCCGGAAGGGATTATCCCGATATTTCGTGTTGGTTGTTTCTTTTTTGAACATGGGAAATTTCATATACTTTTCCATGCCGTGCTGCTCACAGAAAATGTAATTGTTGTAAGAACCATACCCTGCATCGGCCACAGGATATTTCGGATAGAATCCATATGTTTTATGGAACTGCTCCAATAAGGGAATGAAACAGTCCATATCCGAGCGGTACTGATTGACGTCAGCTACAGCGATGTATTCATCGGCAATGCCGAATTGGACATTATAGGCGGGGAGCAACTGGTCGTTTCCCATATAGTCCTTCTTGATCCGCATGAATGTTGCCGAATGGTCTGTCTTGGAATAACTGTTGCGGTTAGGCCCGCAAATGGTAATCCGTTCGACATACTCCTCAAGCTTTTCGATATATTCCTGCAGGCGCTCGTAGTGCCTCTGTTGTGGCGTTTTGCGATGACCAATACCATGAACAAATTTCGTTTCGTCGATTTCATAAATGCTGGAGTACCGATTGAGTACTTCTTT
>NZ_VTOZ01000063.1:0-864 GCF_008271345.1 Pseudoselenomonas caprae | reverse complement strand
CTTAACCTCGCAACAAAAATTAACTCGCCGGTTCATTCTTCAATAGGCACGCTGTCGCACATATAAAGTGCTTCAACTGCTTGTAGACATACGGTTTCAGGTTCTATTTCACTCCCCTCCCGGGGTCCTTTTCACCTTTCCCTCACGGTACTATGCGCTATCGGTCGCTTCGTAGTATTTTGCCTTGGATGGTGGTCCACCCTGCTTCCCACAAGGTTTCACGTGTCTCGTGGTACTCTGGATACTGGCCCGTTGGAATCCCTTTCGCTTACGGGGGTTTCACCTTCTGTGCCGCTCCTTCCCAGAAGCTTCAGCTAGGAATTCTTCCCTTTATGCCAGTCCTCAACCCCGGTCGACCGAAGTCGTCCGGTTTGGGCTCTTCCCTGTTCGCTCGCCGCTACTATGGGAATCTCGTTTGATTACTTTTCCTCTGGCTACTTAGATGTTTCAGTTCACCAGGTCTGCCTTCCGTAGATGATACGACATAACTCGTACCGGGTTGCCCCATTCGGAGATTCATGGATCACAGCCTACTTGCGGCTCCCCATGACTTTTCGCAGCTTATCGCGTCCTTCATCGGCTCGAAGCGCCTAGGCATCCGCCATATGCCCTTTGTAGCTTAACTTATAAGCCATAAAGATCAATTGCTTGATGTCTATGCTTGTTTGAATCCTAAAATGTTCGTTTCAACCATTGTTTACACTATCTTTCGATCTTGTACTCGATGATTTTGATACATTTTATCTTCTGTGTAGTTTTCAGTGTACATATTTAAAGGATTATTCCCTCAAAACTAGACAATGTAAAATGGATTACTCCAGATGTCCGACCTAAGAGTCTCATTAGAACTGAATCTAATGCGAT
>NZ_VTOZ01000062.1:0-1106 GCF_008271345.1 Pseudoselenomonas caprae | reverse complement strand
TCTCTTCACCAGCTCCGGCCATCCTTCTCCCGAAGTTACGGATGCATTTTGCCGAGTTCCTTAACGAGGGTTTTCCCGCGCACCTTAGGATTCTCTCCCCGCCTACCTGTGTCGGTTTTGGTACGGGTACATGTTGTCTCGTTAGAAGCTTTTCTTGGCAGTGTAGTACGTCTGAATTTGATGCATCCCGAAGGATTTATCTATCTATCAGTTCTCAGCCTTACAGTGTGGGGATTTGCCTCCACACCAGCCTACCGCCTTCGACTGGCATTTCCAATCGCCAGCTCAGACTCCTTGCTGCGTCACTCCATCCTCAAACAACAACATGCAGTACTGGAATTTTCGCCAGTTGTCCATCGCCTATGCTTGCTGCCTCGGCTTAGGTCCCGACTTACCCTGAGACGACGAGCGTTGCTCAGGAAACCTTAGGCTTTCGGTGGGTCAGATTCTCACTGACCGTTTCGCTACTCATACCGGCATTCTCACTTCCATACGCTCCAGCTGTCCTTCCGGTCAACCTTCAACGCCTATGGAACGCTCCCCTACCCATGCTTGCGCATGACGCGACTTCGGTTCTGTACTTGAGCCCCGGATATTTTCGGCGCAGGGCCTCTCGACCAGTGAGCTATTACGCACTCTTTAAATGGTGGCTGCTTCTGAGCCAACATCCTGGTTGTTTAGGAAGTCCTACATCCTTTTCCACTTAGTACAGCATTTGGGACCTTAGTCGGCGTTCTGGGCTGTTTCCCTCTTGAATACGGGTCTTATCACTCGCATTCTGACTCCCAGGTTCTTCTCATGAAGCCATTCGAAGTTTGACTGGAGTTGGTATCCATTACAGACCCGCGTCCGATCAGTGCTCTACCGTCTTCATGTGTCGCCTGAGGCTAGCCCTAAAGCTATTTCGGGGAGAACCAGCTATCTCCACGTTCGATTGGCATTTCACCCCTATGCACAGCTCATCCCAAAGTTTTTCAACACTCACGGGTTCGGTCCTCCACTCATTTTTACCTGAGCTTCAACCTGGCCATGCATAGATCACTGTGGTTTCGGGTCTAATCCTTGTTACTTTCGCCCTATTAAGACTCGCTTTCGCTTCGGCTCCG
>NZ_VTOZ01000006.1:0-117987 GCF_008271345.1 Pseudoselenomonas caprae | reverse complement strand
CACTGTCCACATAGCGGACTCCATGCGTTGCAGGCGGTCAACCCGAAACGCTACCGTTTATGCGTCTCTTAACCTACTGATATTATAGCACATAGTGAAAAAAATGCTATATTGTTTCGCTGTGCACCTCTCAGCGGAAGGGAGGGCCGTTCTATGCGTTTCTTAACCCTGTTGCGTGACTTCCTGCTTTCTCTGATTGCAGGCTTAGCCGCCAACTATTTCTTCACCGTGCTGATGAAGTAGTACAGCCGTCAGTAAATACCTCGGGCAAAGGTCAGCCGTAGAGGGAGAAAAGCCGTCCAAGACCAAATGGGCGGCTTTTCGTTTACCTCCATAATCCCTGCCTTGCCAGCGCCGCCATTTGTGTTTATAATGTTATTGTCTACTGTCATGACAGTAGACAATATTTCACACTTTACACATAAATGGAGAGAAACTATGGAAGATATTGTTGAGGAAATCCTGCGCCTGAAGCGTGAGCGCAACGCCGTCATTCTCGCGCATGTCTATCAGCCCGAGGAAATCCAGGAAATCGCTGACTTCACAGGGGACTCGTTTGCCCTGTCGCGGCAGGCGGCTGCCACCGATGCCGACACCATCGTGTTCTGCGGCGTGCGCTTCATGGCGGAGACGGCCAACATCCTCTCGCCGGACAAGGTCACGCTGCTGCCAGCCGCCGATGCGGGCTGCCAGATGTTCACCGATGCCCTCGAGGGGCAGGTACGGCAGGCGCGGGCCGACCATCCCGATGCGCTGATTGTTTCCTATGTGAACACGCCGGCCTCGGTCAAGGCCATGAGCGACATCTGCTGCACCTCCTCGAACGCGGCGGCCGTCGTCGGCTCGCTGCCGGAGGACAAGGACGTCATCTTCATCCCCGACCAGAACCTCGGCGGCTGGGCTGAGGAGCAGTGCGAGCGCCCGCTGCTCAAGTGGCGCGGCGGCTGCCCGATCCACGCGAGCCTCACGGTGAACGACATCCGCCTGGCCAGGATCAAATACCCACAGGCCCTCGTCCTCATGCATCCGGAGTGCCGCCCCGAGGTGCGCGAGCTCGCCGACTATATCGGCAGCACGAGCGGCATCATCAACTATGCCGCCAAGAGCGAAGCCACGGAGTTCATCATCGCCACCGAGGAAGGTGTGCTCTATGAGCTCACGGAGCGCTGCCCCGGCAAGGAATTCCATCTGGCCTCGCGCCATCTCCTCTGTCCGAATATGAAAAAGACGACACTTGTCAAGGTGCGCGATGCCCTCGCCACCATGGAGCCGCGAGTCGTCGTGCCGCCGGAGATCCGCGAGCGCAGCGCCGCCGCGCTTACGAAAATGTTGTCTATAAAGGGGTGATATGGACTATGCAACGCTATCTGATGAACTTCAATACCCGCACCATGGAAACGCGCCGCACCGAATGCCTTGTCATCGGCTCCGGCGTGGCTGGACTCACCGCGGCCGTCCAGCTTGCCCGCCACGGCCACCATGTACTGCTCGCCGTCCGCGACACGCTGGCTGACAGCAACACAGCCAAGGCCCAGGGCGGCATCGCCGCCGCCTTCGGTGCCGACGACAATCCCGAGCTGCATCTGCAGGACACGCTGATTGCAGGTGCCGGGCTCTCCGATGAAGCCGTTTCGCGCCTTGTAGTGACCGAAGGTCCCGCGGACATCCGCTGGCTGGCCGAAAACGGCGCGGAATTCGACCGCCAGAAAGACGGCTCACTCATGCTGGGCCGCGAGGGCTGCCATAGCCGCCACCGCATCGTGCACAGCCACGGCGACGCCACAGGTGCCGAAGTCGCCCGCGCCCTGCGCGCGATGGCAGAACGCGAGCCCAACATCCAGCCGCTTGAGGGCTGCTATATCGTTGACCTTTTGACCCACGAGGGCCGCTGCTACGGCGCCACCGCGCTCTGGCACGGCCGCAAGCTGGCCTTGCGTGCAACGCATACGGTGCTCGCAACAGGCGGCCTTGGCCGCCTGTTCCTGCACACGACGAACCCCGAAGGGGCGACGGGCAGCGGCATGGCCATGGCTGCCCGCGCCGGTGCCATCCTTGCCGATATGGAATTCGTGCAGTTCCACCCGACGGCGCTTGCCCTCAAGGGCTGCCCGAATTTCCTGATCTCTGAAGCCGTCCGCGGCGCAGGCGCCCACCTGCTGAACCTCGACGGGGAGCGCTTCATGCCCGCCTGCCATCCACTGGCCGAGCTTGCGCCGCGCGATGTCGTCGCGCGCTGCATCTTCCGCGAGATGACCCGCGCCAACGCCACGCATATCTGGCTCGATGCCCGCTGCATCAAAGATGCCGCGCAGAAATTCCCGATGATTGCTGCGACCTGCAAAGACTACGGCATCGACATCGAAAAGGACCTCATACCAATCGCCCCTGCCGCCCACTATATGATGGGCGGTATCCGCACCGACCACTGGGGCCGCACGAACATCACAGGGCTCTATGCCTGCGGTGAAGCCGCCTGCACCGGGCTGCAGGGTGCCAACCGCCTGGCAAGCAACAGCCTGCTCGAGGGCCTGGTCTTTGGCCGCCGCACCGCAACCATCATCGGCAAGACACGCCTGCCGCAAGCTGAAGCGGGACTTTTCTGGCGCGAAGCCGCGCTTGACGAGACACCACTGGAATTTACCGCCAAGGACACGGCCCGCTGCCAGCAGATCATGAGCCGCTATCTTGGCATCACACGCACAGCCGCCGCACTCGATCACGCCGCACAAAGCCTCACGGAAATCGCAGGTCTCTACGAAGGCTGCGCCGCCAAGACCATCGCCGACCTCGACCTGCGCGCACGGCTTACCTGCGACCAGCTGATCGTCAAGGCTGCCCTGCGCCGCCAGGAAAGCCGCGGCGCCCACTACCGCAGCGACTATCCCGGCAAGAACGAGGCCCTGCGCCAGCATTTCTCCGACCAGCTGGCCATCCCCAGCGATGCCCAGACCAGCACCGGAAGCACCGCTGCCAGCGAGATGCTGGCCCCCGCCTTCGCCTGACATCAAAGAAAGGATTCCATTACCATGAACATACAGAATCTCGACCAATCCCTTACCGCCTGGCTGCAGGAAGACATCGGCAGCGGCGACATCACGACGCTGGCCACGGTGCCTGCCGAAGCCACGGCCCATGCCATCATCCACGCCAAGGATACGGGCATCCTCGCCGGCGTCGACATCGCCGCACGGGTCTTTTCCCTGCTTGATCCCGCCCTCAAGTTCACCAAGCAGCTTGAGGACGGCGCACCGCTCACCAAGACCTCCGTCATCGCGACCATCGACGGCCCGGCCCGGGCCATCCTCACGGGGGAGCGGCTGGCGCTGAACCTATTGCAGCATCTCTCGGGCGTCGCCACGCGCACGCATAAGCTTGCTGCTATCGCCGCCCCCTACGGAGCAAAGCTTGTCGACACGCGCAAGACCACGCCAGGTCTGCGCCTGCTTGACAAATACGCCGTCAAGGTCGGCGGCGGAGCCAACCACCGCCTCGGCCTCTACGATGCCATGCTCATCAAAGACAACCATATCCAGGTGGCTGGCGGCATCAAGGCCGCGCTTGACCGCGCCCATGCCTACGCCTCCCATATGACAAAAATCGAGATCGAGGTCGAAGACCTCGCAGGCGTCGAGGAAGCTCTGGAAGGCGGTGCCGACGTCATCATGCTCGACAACATGGCTCCAGCGCAAATGGCCGAAGCCGTAAAGCGCATCGACCACCGCGCCATCGTCGAAGCCTCCGGCGGCATCGACGAAACCACTATTGCCGCGGCCGCCCAAAGCGGCGTCGACATCATCTCCGTCGGCGCGCTGACGCACAGCGTCAAGGCCCTCGACATCAGCATGGACATCGGCGTAATAAAATAAATAACAGGGAGTAATGACCATTACAGTCGTTACTCCCTGTCTTATTTTCCCGTGCTATTACCGATACTCTTCCTTTAGCAAATCATAGATACTCAACTCACTCTTATCTGATTTTGTTTGATGATACTGGCGAATTACCTGCAACAACATGTTGATATCAACAAAGTATTCCAGCCAAAAATTGCGGCTTTTTACGCGGTTTCCCATCTTCAAAACAGATTTACAATACTCACTCGGCTTTATCTTTGACTTAGATTGCTGACGAAACGCTGCCGCTTTGCCCTCTGCTATGATTAACAGCATCTCTATCTCAGGTGTTGTACGAATAGTATAAACATCGTGCCGTTCCGCATACAAAGCACTAAGTTTAAACTTTTCCGAACGAGAATCAAGAATCCTCACCACAATTGCCCGATGCGGAGAATAATCACGATTTAAAAACTCTTGCTGTATTTCAACCGCTTTTCTTTTTCGAGTTACCTTGTGCCCCACCAAATTCTCACGGCTAAATAACAAACAATTATTATCCAATAAAATATCCATCAAAGCTTCTTCAGCAGCACCCTCACAAGAGCAAATAACATATTCCGTTTTCAAATCTCCTAAATCTATTATTCTTCGCATAGGCTATCCTCCAATGCTTGAATATCAGCATAGCGAGGTGCCGTTCCTTGAATATAATTAGATAAAAGCACTTCACTTTTCTTCACATCATTGCGATGCACTTCATCTGCATAATTCAATATCTCTATTCGATCAGGAGTTTCAGGAGCTTTTCTAGTTATGAAAATGTTATCCTTACGATCGACAAAATCCAACAATTCCACATAGTGAGTAGAAAAGATAAGACAAGCCCCATGTCTATTGATACGCTCGTCCTTGAAAATATTCGTAATCATACGTACTAATTCTTTGTTTAAATGATTCTCAAGTTCATCGACAATCATATAACCACCAGTCTTTAAAATACGTTTGATATAAAACAAAAGATTTTGTCCTTTTATCGTACCAGAGGAAATCATACCGCTAAGTTGCAGTGGACTATGTACTATGACTGGCTCATCCCAGTCTTTGAACTTTACCTGATAAGATGCCCCCTTCTCTGTCTTATCGACTTTCAACATATCCAAATTCGAATCAAAGACGTGTAATGCCGTCACCGGCAAACTTCCCGTTGCCGTCAATACATTTACATCCGTGTAAGGAAGCATTTGATGCAAACCAGTCGTATTATCCCTTGTAATAGTGATAACAATACTATCATCATCCTTCAGCACTGAGCGAGCCTCTTCCGGCATCGCCGACCGCTGCCGAATCAAATCTCCCGGTTTTAATGCATCCTTCTTTGAGTGAACTTTCGTTCTATCTTTACAATACAACCACTCATCATCAAAATACCACTCAACTTGATCCAGCTCGTCTGCTCCCCTAACACGGATAATAGATTGTAATTCGTAAAATTTTTCTTTATGATGAAAATCAATCGTCAGCCTAGTTCCATCCGAAATAAATTCCCGTCCATACATAGTCGTATCATTGAGGCTGATATTATCCAAGACCACAGACATGGCCAAATAAATCAATTTTAAGGATGATGTTTTGCCCGATGCGTTTATCCCCGCCAAGGACACGATTTTTTGCGTATAGATACTTTTGTCAATATGAAACACCTGTGCAGGCTCTGAAACCCGATCAGTCGCCATAAAATTAACTTCAAATTTTTCTCCTTTGAACATCGGCATATTTTCATATGCAATGCGCAAGATTCTAACAGAATTATCTATCATCGTACACACCTCCCAATTCTTATTATATCACGTTGCGTCAATTATAACCACAAAATATGTTTATATCTGCTAATCACAAGGTAAAAACATTACAAAACCGCAAGTTTCAAAGTAAAACTTCGAAACTTGCGGTTTAATCATGCAACTATATCCGTACCCGTCGGTACCTTTTTCTTACAGGACTTTTGCCAGATATGCTTTGATTTCGTCGCCATCTTCCATCTTCATGACGTCCGCGAGGATTTCCTTCGCCTTGATGGAGCTGATGTTGCGGATTTTCTCCTTGACGCGCGGGATGGACGGAGCGCTCATGGAGAGCTCGCTGATGCCCATAGCCATCAGGAGGACTGCTGCATTCGGATCGCTGGCCATCTCGCCGCACATACCAGCCCAGATGCCGTTCTCACGTGCGCTCGTGATCGTGCGCTGGATGAGCGTCAGGACAGCCGGGTTGAAGTGGTTGTAGAGGTAAGAGATGCTGGCGTTGCCGCGGTCGCAGGCGAGCGTGTACTGAACGAGGTCGTTCGTACCGATCGAGAAGAAGTCGACATACTTCGCGAGAACCGGCGTCATGATAGCAGCTGCCGGCGTCTCGACCATGATACCAACCTGAACATCATCAGCAAAAGCCTTGCCCTCATGCGTAAGCTCGAGCTTAGCCTCTTCGATGAGCTCTTTGACCTTCTTGAACTCAGCAACGTTGATGATCATCGGCACCATGATGCCGACCTTGCCGTACTTACCAGCACGCAGGATAGCCTTGAGCTGCGGCAGGAAGAGATCCTTGCGCTGCAGGCTGATGCGGACGGCACGGTAGCCGAGGAACGGGTTCTCCTCAGCCGGGATGTTGAGGTACGGCAGCGGCTTGTCACCACCGATATCCATCGTGCGGATGACGCAGAGGTTGCCGCCGCATTTCTCGACAGCTTCCTTATAAGCCTTGAACTGGTCTTCCTCGTTCGGGATGTCCTGACGGCCCATGAATACGAACTCGGAACGGAACAGGCCGACACCCTCAGCACCGTAGGTCAGGGCATTGTCGACGTCCATATGGGTGCCGATGTTGGCCATGAGGTCAACCTTTACGCCATCCGTCGTCACAGCCGGCAGATCCTTGAGCTGCGCATAGTGCGCAGCCATCTCCTGCTGTTTCTTGATTTTCTCGTTATACTCAGCCATCTCCGCCTCAGTCGGGTTGATGACAATCTGGCCAGCCTCGCCATCGATGACGACATGGTCGCCATCGGCAATCTTGTCGATGCGGTCCTCTTTGTTGAGGCCGACAATCGTCGGGATAGCACGAGCCTTAGCGATGATGACAGCATGAGCCGTCGTGCTGCCCGAGCCCAGGAGGACACCAGCGATCTTGTCCGTCGGCATACCAGCGATGACCGACGGCTCGATTTCACGGCCGCAGAGGATAACCTTCTCATCGCCGATTTCCGGCTCTTTTACACCGAGGATGTACTTAGCAACACGCTTGCCGACATCGCGCAGATCGACGGCGCGGGCAGCGAAGTACTCATCTTCCATCGACTCGAACATCTGCGCCTGCTCCTCCGCAGCCTTGAGGACTGCATGCGGTGCACTGGCGTTCTCGTCGAGTTTCTCCTCGATCTTCTGCGCCATCATCGGATCCTGGACCATCATACGATGAGCCTCCATGATAGCAGCCTGCTCCGTCATATCCTGTTTCTGCAGGCGCTCGATGCTCTCGCGCAGGATCTCGGCGACAGCCGTCAGAGCAGCCGTAGCCTTCTGCTGCTCCGTCTCTTTGCTCTCCGGCTGGTAGCTCACGAGATAGCCGTCCAGATTCTGGCCAGCCAGCATGATCTTACCCATAGCAATACCGGAAATTACGCCTTTTCCGCGAATCGTCTCTGCCATTTGTTTCTTTCCCCCTGAAACTATCAAAAAATTACCAAAACTCGCACGAAAAGCCCTCCCCCGGCCGCACATCTTTCGCAGCTGGAGGAAGGCTATTCAATTGTTGCTCTATCGCAGGCTGGAATTATTCCTCGCCGAACTTGGAAGCAACGAGATCTTTCAGAGCCTTAACTGCCTCAGCCTCGTCCGGACCATCAGCAACGATCGTGATTTCCGTACCTTTTACCAGACCCATGCTCATGATCATGAGGATGCTCTTAGCGTCAACCGTCTTGCCTTTAGCCTGAAGCTGAACCTTGGATTTGAACTTCGTAGCCGTCTGAACGAAGATGGATGCCGGACGAGCATGGATACCAGTTTTGTTCTCGATCGTAATAGTTTCCTGAGTCATTGTTAAACCTCTCCAATCTTTACATAAAAAATACTTCTTTTCCTGCCTGGCAGGTTGTCAGCACGTTTTGTCTAACTGCCTGTTAATTATTGCAAGTCGCGTGCCAACTTTTCCAGGTTGGGAAAAAATTCTATATCTTTTATCTGAGCCCCCGTAAAACAAGGGCTCAGCAAAAGCCTGAAATTATGTTTTCGGAAATATGCATAAATGCCAGCGATACGATTGGTAAAATTTACCTAAAAATCGTCATGTGTTGGTAATTTTTTCTACTTATAGGTAAATTTTACCAACGCTTATTCGACCAGGCCATACTTGCGCGCCTTGGCCGCGACGGTCTTATGGGTGATCTTCAACATCTTGGCCGCCGCATTGAAGCTGCCGCACTGCTTGAGGGCATTGGCAATGATCTGCTTTTCGTACTCTTCCCAGGGCAGCACCGTCTCGGCCGCCGTGAACTGCTGCACCTCACGGCCCGCCATCTCGCCCTTGATGTAGGACGGCAGCGACGCCACCGTGATGCGCTCGGTATCCATCAGCGTAATCACGCGCTCGATGACATTCTCCAGCTCACGAACATTGCCAGGCCACTTGTAGCCCATCAGCACCTCCATGGCCTCAGGCGTCACGTCGCGGACTGTCTTGCCCGTCGCGGCGCTGACCTTCTCGACAAAATGCTCGACCAAAAGCGGGATATCATCGACGCGGTCGCGCAGTGGCGGCAGGCTGATAGGGATGACATTGAGGCGGTAATAAAGGTCATCGCGGAACGCACCATCCTTGACCATCTGCTCGAGATTGCGGTTCGTCGCCGCGATGATGCGCACATCGACATGCACGGTCTCCTCGCCGCCTACGCGGTCAAATTCCTTCTGCTGCAGCACGCGCAAAAGCTTTACCTGCATATTCTTGTCCATCTCGCCAATCTCGTCGAGAAAGATCGTGCCCTTGTCAGCAAGCTCGAACTTGCCAAGCTTGCGCCGCACGGCCCCGGTGAACGCCCCCTTCTCATGGCCAAAAAGCTCCGACTCCAAAAGGGTTCCGGGGATAGCCCCGCAATTGACGCGGATGAACGGGCCGCGCCGCCGGCCGCTCGCATAGTGGATGCCCTCAGCGATGACCTCCTTGCCCGTACCGCTCTCGCCGCGGATGAGCACCGTCGCCGCCGAGCCCGCAGCCTTCGAGGCCAGCGCCAGCACATCGACGACCTTGCCGCTCTTGCCGATATAGTTCTTGAACGCCTGCGCCGTCTTCTTCGTGCGCAAAAGCTCCTGCTCGAGGTACTCCGCCCGGGCCGATACCTGCGACAGCCGCGCCATGAGGTTCTGCAGCTCCGTGATATCCTTGATGACCGATACGACGCCGGCAATCTCACCGTCGACAAAAATCGGATTGACATTGGCCACGACCGTCGTGCCGTCCTTCTTGCGGCTGATGCTGCCGATGCGCGCCACGCCCGAGCGCAACACACCGCAGCGATTGCCATCAGGCGCCGTCTTGAAAACATTCTGCCCGACCACCATCTCCGGCGTCTTATGCACAATGCGCAGATAGGAAGGATTGACATAGGTGATCTCGCCCGTACGGTCGACGACGCAGATGCCGTCCTGCACAGCCTCCAAGATCATCTGCAGACGCTCCTGCATCAGCGCGTTCTCATGCAGCAGCAAATCCATCTCATGGATATCGCCTGGCGAATTCATCTCGAAATCACTCTCAAGGAAGCGGACCATCTCATAGACAGCCTGCCGTCCCTCATCGCCCTCCGCGGCCACGAACACCGAATCCCCGCAGGAAATCTTGAGCGCTACGAGCTTCATGAGGCTGTGCATCTCACAGCGCTCACTGCGCTCGCTGCGCAAAAATAACGGTGTCCCATATTTCTTTCCGAGATCCTTCGCCCGCTGCACGATCATCGCGGCAATACGGGCATGGATGCCGCTTTCATGACGGATAACGGCCTCCTGCTCAAACATCATAGCGAATCGTTCCTTTCTGTTCCTTATATTATACTATAAAACCTCGTCAAAATCTGCCAAAAACAATAAGAAATTTCAATGCGAATTCGGGATTGTTTGAAATTCCCTTCTCATGGTATAATATAAGGGAATTTCTGCCAGACGGCAGCAGGAATTTCCCCTATCATGTCGAATAGGGGAACATAGTGGTATTTTGCCCAATACAGGAAGAGGTGAGCAACATGACATTTATCCTGGTGACGGGCTCCATCATGGCCGTGAGCATCTTCCTCATCTACCATCTCTGCCGCTTCATCGGCATCGAGATGAAATGGCTGTCGTTAGTGCTCTGTGCAGTCATGGCCTTCCTCGTGAATGCCGTGGCCATATCCATGAGTCCATTTCTGGACCGTTCGCATTACCTGCGGCTCGGCGTTCTTGTCATCGCTGCTGCTGCCATCGTCACGCTCTTCAACGAGCATCTGCTGCGCCGCAGCCAAAAAGACGGGCAGCCAGCAGACGAGGCCAGCGACAGCCAGGCAGTCACCCTGCCCTGGAAAGCGGAACAGCCCGCGATGGCGGCAGCATCCGCGGGGGCAGCTGCCAGTACAGCAGCGGTGGATAACGCACCGGACGGTGAACAAGAACCTGAACCAAACACCACCAAAGCTGCCAGTGATACGGCTGCCGAAGAAGAAGCCGCCCGCACTGCAGCCCTGAAAAAACAACAAGCTCTGGCTGCTGCCCGCGCCGAGGAGGAGCTCGCCGCCAAGGCTGAGCAAGCCGCCAAAGCAAAAGCCGAAGCAATTGCCCGCGCCCAGGCCCTGCAGGCCGAAAAAGACGAAGCCCGCCACAAGGCCGCCGAAGAACTCAAGACCCGGCAAGCCGCTGAAGCTGAGGCAAAAGCTGCCCAGCAGCAAGCAGAGCAGGCCGCCGCAAAAGCCGAGGCAAAGCAGCAGCAAACCCGCGAGGAAATCGCAGCACTCGACTCGCTCGACCGCATCCTCGACTATGCCTACGACCATGCAGCCAGCGATCCTGCGGCAGCCATCTATGCCTACCAGCAGGCCATCGACCGCTACAGCGAGGACAGCTATACGCCGTTCCTCGTCATCGAGCTGGGCAACCTTTACAAGGAACAGGCCGCCTACGATAAGGCCATCGAGTCCTACCAGCAGGCCCTGTCCCTTCCGATTATCGCCACGAACGATGACATGAAGCAGGAGTTCATCAAGAACACCCGCTATCTTACCATCGTCCAGGATATATTATCCAAACATCACGCGCTCTCGACGCCATTCCCGGATATCCCGGCCGGCGTCATGCAGGAAATCGAAACCGAGTTCCAGCAGAGCAGCTAATCTAATGGGGGAATATTCATGAAGAAAAGTGTAGAAATCCTTGGCCTTCCGGTCATCAGCATTACCGAAGGCCGTGAGCTTGGCATGAGCAAGACCCTGCTCATCGATGCCAAGAACGGTCTCGTCGCAGCCATCACCATCGAGGACGAGGACTGGTACCGCGGCGTCAAGCTGATTCCGTACGAATCAGTCATCGCCATCGGTGATGACGCCGTAACCGTCACGAACAGCGAGAACATCCTCAAGCTCGACGACGCTGGCGACTATGAGACGCTGCTCGATGAAAACATCCGCGTCATCGGCACCAAGGCCATCACGAAGTCCGGTACCATCCAGGGCAACATCACCGAGCTGTTCATCGGCGATGATGGCAAAATCGAAAAATGCGAAATCACAGCACCGGACGGAACGAGCTCCGAAGTTACCAGCGACCAGATCTCCATCTTTGGTAAGCAGGTAACGGTCATCGATCCGAACGGTGAAAAAAAAAATGAACCTGTAAGCGCTGCACCAAAAGCAGCCGCTCCGGCTCCGGCACCGGCCGCAGCCCCCAAAGCCGAGGAAGCTCCGAAAGCTGAGGAAAAGCCAGCTGAGGCACCCAAAGCCGAAGAGCCAAAAGCTCCGACAGCACCGAAAGCCGAGCCAGCTCCGGCAGTAAAGGAAGAGCCGAAGAAAGAAGCACCGAAGGCCGAAGAGCCGAAAACTGCTCCGGCAAAACCTGCCGCTCCGGCACCGAAGAAAGAAGCACCGAAAGCCGCTGCTCCGGCAGCTGACGCCGCAAAACAGGCCGCAGCTGACAAAGCAACCGAAGAGCGTCATCGCCGCTTCCTGCTCGGCAAAAAAGCAACGCGCGACATCAAGATGGACAACGGCATCGTAATCGTCCAGGCTGGCCAGGACATCACCGAAGAAGTCCTCCAGAAGGCAAAACTTGCCAACAAATTCATCGAGCTGTCCATGAACGTTCGCTAACAAAGACAAAAGGCAAGACCGCAACTACGCGGTCTTGTTTTTTTGTGCCCCAAATGTATGTATACATGTATTTATATAGAAAATGTGTTCTAAATATGATAGAATATCTGTGTGGGGAATATATGTTTTGTCATATAGATGCTCTCTGCATATTGCAGAGGCATCCATCATTATCTATAATAAAGAAAGGAAGGATTTTCATGGAAACGGCACATGTCTACGCTTCTCGCCCCTATGATCCCACCAACGATTTGCTCTTCAAATTCGTCTTTGGACGTGAAGAACGCAAAAACATCACGCTCCAGCTTATCAATGATATCCTTGGACGTGATGGCGATGATGCCTTTGTCGACCTGCAATTCCGCAATACGGAATTCTCTCCCGAAAAACAATCTGACAAACTCGGCAGGCTCGACATCTTCGGTATTCTCAACGATGGCAGCCGCATCGATATCGAGATGCAGGTAATCAATCGGCGCAACATGGAAAAACGTACTCTTTTCTACTGGTCACATATGTATCTCCATTTCGATACGCTCCGTTCTGGCGATGACTACGGTGCACTGAAACCCGCTATTTCCATCAATATCTTGCGCTACAATTTCCTGCCACAGGATAATCCCCATGCAGCCTATGTCCTCTATAATCCTAAGACACAGCACCGTCTTACAGAGGATTTAGAAATACATTTCCTCGAAATCCCGAAATACAAGAACAAGCCCGTACAATCCATGGATCGAATCGAAAAATGGCTTGCCTACTTTGCCAATAAACTCGACGAAAAAGAAAAGGAGGAACTTGCGATGAAAGACACCGCTATCAAGGATGCCATGCAGGCATCTGACCGCTACATCATGGACGACGCCGCCTATCGGGAATACATAGCCCGCGAATCCACCATCTGGGACTATAACAGCGACCTCAAAGCCAACCTCGCCGAAGGACGTGCCCAAGGCCTCGCCGAGGGGCGTGCCGAGGGGCGTGCCGAGGGGCGTGCCGAAGGTGAGCGGAACATGGAAATGACTATCGTCAAACGTATGCTTCTAAAACAAAAGCCATTGATTGAAATCAGCGATGCTGTCGACTGGTCCAAAGAACGCATTATTGCCTTTGCCCAAGAAAACAACATCGTTATCCCCAAATAACCAACAAAACAAGACGTGCGCTCCAACAGAATTGTAAAAATTGAGCATAATAAGAAGGGCTTAGCCACATTCGGCTAAGCCCTTTTTTATATTCTTTTAGTACGCATCCCGTCCAAGCACGACCCGTACAGTCTTGAATAGTATCACGATATCTGTCCACAGATTCCAGTTACGCACATACCACGAGTCCATCTTCAGCCGGCCGCTGAACTTCACATTGCTGCGGCCACTGACCTGCCAGAGGCCCGTCATGCCCGGCGTCGTCATGCAGATGACTGGCATATACTCGCCGATATCTTCCCGCTCCCGCGGCAAATATGGCCGTGGCCCGACCAGGCTCATATTACCCTCGAGCACGTTGAAAATCTGCGGCAGCTCATCGATGCTGTACTTGCGGATGAACCGGCCGACCTTTGTCACGCGCGGGTCCTCGCCGCGCAGCTTCTGGAACTCCTGCCACTCCCGCTGCGCCTCGGGATTCTTGTCCAAATAATCCCGTAAAATCGCATCGGCATTCACATACATCGAACGAAACTTATAGCAGCGGAATGTCGTGCCATCCTTGCCGATACGCTCCGCATTGTAAAACGCCGGCCCATCCGAATCCATCTTGACCAGCACATACGTCACCACGATGATGGGTAAAATGCAAACAGCAATTGCACTGCCAACCACCAGATCAAAAGCACGCTTCAACAGACGGTTTGACATGCGGTTCAGATTGTTATGCGTGCGCAGCACCAAAAGCTGGTCATCAAGACTCCGCAACGCCTTCATATTGCCGATCGGCACACCGAAAAGATCCGGGATAAGCGACACATGTTTCGTATAGGGCTGCACCTCATAGAAAAGCTTGATTGTCCGCGCTTTCGAAAGCCCTGGCGCCGCAATCAGCACCTCATATACCGGATGCTCACGCAGCACCCGCTCAATGTCCGCAAATCCTCCCAGCCGCGGATAACGCCTCAACAAAGGCTTATCCACAACATCCTCAATGAACCCGACAATATCATAATTCGAACCAAAAGCCTTCACAAACTTCTCCGCCGTCTTTCCCGCACCAATGACAATGACCTCTGTCCGCCACATCCCGAGCCGGCCAAAAACATCCTTCAACACACAGCGCTCAGCATACAGTCCCCAAAAGCTCAAGAACCAGAATATCAGCAAAAAGCCACGCGAAAGCGGCACCGTCCCCATATGCAGCAGAAAATCAAAGAGGACAATCGTGACTACCGCAAACGTCGATGCCTTCAAAAGTTTGCGCGCATAGTCAGCCATTACCCGCCGTGTCCGATACATATCCGCAAACAGCAGATTCGACATATAGAGCACCGGCAACAGCAAGCCCCACGTCCGCGGCGCTACCACCGGATGTCCCAGCCCCCACTGTACCAAAAGCAAAGAAACCGCCATCGCCCCATATACGACGCACGCATCCGCCAAGAACAGCACCGCCGGCATCAAAAAGTAGTTCCACTTCAACCCCGAAAGCAGACCTTTGTTCCCCATATAATAAAACCATCCTCAATGCATAATCAATCAAACGATTTTATTATATCAATTTGCATTGTACATTGCAATTCATATTGCACCGTGTGGAATATTGTAAAGTATACTCAGTAACCGCAAAACCATCTAGTTGTCCCAGAATGAAAATGAGGATAATCGCGTCAGCGATTATCCTCAAAGTTTATTTGCAGTTCGTTTGGATTTCTTCCAGCCACGCAAAATAAGCCTCCAGCTTGTCTTTTTCGAGCCGTAGACGTTCCCGCTGCCGCTACGGCCAGGTTGGTACTCATAAAGCCGTATTTTATGCCCTTCCTGCTCATATTCGCCGTTGGTGTATACCCACATGTAAGATTTTTGGTCTTATTCTTGCGGCATTCCAGACACGGGAATGACTCACGGTAATAATCGACGACCTTCACCTTTGCGGGGATGAACTGCACCTCTGTGCGGATTTTCTCACGTCCCATGGAAACAAGTTCCGTGCCACAGCGTTTGCAGATACGTCTCCATCACATCAAGTCTCATCGACTCATTTCCAAAACATCTATGCATAAAACCATTTTCTTATCTCATCAACGCCCCAGACCTCTATACAATCTCCATCTACCATACACTTATCAATCCGATTCCTTACCATTGCGCATTCGCTCAGTGATGCAACCACCATCTTGCAACGGATATGCTCATCGTCCATACATTGTCTCAAATATGACAAGTATCCGACATCTAAAAAATGAAAGCCTTGTGGCATCAGTTTGGTCTCCACAAAACAAGCACAGATTTCTCTATTTCCACCAATCAGCGTTATTGTTCCAATATCTACAGTTTCTCTATCGCCCTTACAATTTCCATTCGGTAAACATTTTTGAAATATTTGTCTGCACCATTCCTGCTGCATCTTTGATTCATTACATGTATACTTTATGATTTTACCGTTCACATAAACTGCGCACCCTGTCTCACACTGCCACATTAAACCACAAACATTTTTCTCATACCAGTTAAAAAACGCACGTTCAACTATGCGTTCCGCAAACATACCTCGCAATTTAGGCCAACCGTCCATAGAATCAGCTTTACAAAAGCATGCTCTCAACGCTTTGTCAATCGAATCCATTTGAACGCTGCTTAATCTTTTATAGTCTCGACTATCTTCTTTCCATTTTTTATATCTCTCAGAAAATATTTTCATCGACCAATGCGCAGAAACCTGGATTATGTTTGTCAACGCATCAAACACCAAAACATCATCGTCTACTAATGCAACCAATACATCAACACATTGACATAAAGTTGCGTCATCCATATCTTTCCGGCATAGCCGAATTTCTGTTTCTTCATTTTTCTCCATCTTTACAATCCGCTTTTTTATTATTTCTGATTGACTTTAAAATATCCATTGTCGGCAACATGAGCGGTGCTAAGCCAGTCTCTGCTGCCAATATCGATACTGAACTTCTAACATACGATATAAGTTGCGGAACCAACTGTAAATCTACACGGTGATAGAATTCGTCATCGTCTATTTCTTCCATCGCCTTAAATATCCCCATCTGAACCACATTAAGTATCGCACAACAGTTTTTCGATTCATCTAAGACTCTGACTTCTGCTCGAACAACACCTCTTAAAACATTGGATCCTTGCTTAACTTTCGGAAGTTCCTTGTGTAGAGCTAACGCAATTTCTCTATGCTGTGAAGTAATTGGTTTAATTTTCGTAGCAGATAGCGACACCGTATCTACAGCTTGTAACTGCACCGTATCCCTAGCCAATACATATTCTTTTTTTAATGGATTCTCTTTCTTCATAGTACCGATACCTCCAAAAAAAAGCTCCATCCCTCACGGACGAAGCTTCTGGTTCAATTTTTATCTGTTCTTTATCTTTCTGACATCCCAACGGCTCTCCATCAACAAAAGCCCGAACGACATCCATCATCAATGCATCGCCCCGCTTCTTTAACCATTCTATACAATGGGAAGTCATCTCTAAAACATATTCATAGTCTAGAGACTCATTTGCCTCTTCTAACATATATGCTGCCTGCCGAAACGAATCACGATCCATGATATTTAAAACAGCTGCATCCTTTTCTATAGCCGTCAAAAAGTCTATACCATATCGTACAAACCATCCATTCCAAAGGCTCTCCTCTCCCAGCTTAGCAAAATAAGGCTGCCACCCTTGCCAACTGTCAACAAACTGTGCCTCATCTCTAGATAAGTCAGCCAATATAGCAAAAGAAGTCCATAGCGATGCTTGAAAGCGCTTTTGTTCTGCACTAACACCAACAGTAAAATTATCAGTATGCATGCTACCCCCTCCTGTACAATGACAATACCACATATACAACATTATGTCAAGAATGATATTTCTTTCATAATTTATGTATTCTGCAAATATATTCAATGTCCTGCTATCTAATCTCCGATCCCCAATATCTTTTCATCATGCTGATATGCCGTTTCATCCACAACAGAATACACCGTTTACCTTTATATTATACTCTTATCAATACGCATCCCGTCCGAGCACGCCCCGCACAGTCTTGAACAATATCACGATATACACCCACTGCACCAAAAGCAAAGCTTTGGCAAAACTTGCACAATCTTGGCTTTCTCCCTCGCCTGCAACAGTGCCAGCCCCATAAGCCTGTTTGCCTGGTCAACCATAAACAACGGGATATTCAATACACCATCATCCAGATAGATCTTAAAGGCTCTTAAATCCTCATATTCCCTTGCACGGGCGCCTTCTTTTACCACATTATAAAGGAATTTCTTATTTTCACGTGCCAACTGTGAGGGCATTGAATTCCATATCCTTGCCAGCTTGGGATATTCTTTAGGTTCCGGATGCTTCATGAAATCCCGCTCATAAGCAGTGATAATATTCATAAGTGTTGACTGGACCTGCCCAACAGACTTTGTTTCAATCCAGCGGCTAACAACTTCCGGCATACCTCCGGTTATGAAGTACATCTTCAGTTTTTCTGCCAACGGATTGAAAAATGCATCAGGAATAGGTGATATATCCTCCACTTGTTTCAAATATGCAGAGAGATTATACCCAGCAGAGCTCCCGCACTAGCCACATGATATTCTGGTGCGTTCTCACAAAAGTATTTCAGAGATTTCAATTCTTCTGGGCAATCCTGAACCTCATCAAAGATAAGCAACGTCTTATCAGGGATAATATCCTGACCACCTGGCGTCCCCCCTTCACTATCAGTGGTTTCCGATATGAAGATTCTTTCCAGGCCACCAATCGTTCCATAGCCAATCTTTCCATTCGCTCACCCCATTATATATAAAAATGTGATTTCATACACATAATTATATATTTTTTGTTGTGCACAAAGACAATACCATCCCCTAAAATCAACATTATTTCCAACGTTTCCTATACTCCCGCGGCGAGAGGGTACGCGGACAAGTGATCTGCTTTGCCATTCTTCAATCATGAGGAGTATTTTATCCGTAACGTCAGAAATGAAGTAACCGCAAAACCATCCAGTGTGTCCCAGAATGAAAATGAGGATAATCGCTAATGCAATTATCCTCATTTTAGTTCTAGGACATACTAGGTGATTTTTCAGTTACACTTGATATTGCTTTTTTCAAGCTCTATTTTTAATCCATTTTGCAACACTTTAGAAAAATTAATACCTGCCGCAACTGCTTTATCATTTAACCAACGTGGCAAAGATAACGTTTTTTTTACTGATTTATTAAAATATTTTTTTGCGTACTCCTCTACATCTACAGACACCATTGTTATAGATATATCTTCAGCACTATAATCATCATCTTCATCTGCTTCTAAGCTAATATCCACTTTATTAATGGGGGTTGGTTGTGGAATTAATTGTTTGCTATTTTTCAACTCATATAAATAACCAGCTAAACAATCCACTGCCATTTCCATTGCTTCTTGATAAGTATCCCCGCTCGTTGACAAATGGTTGAGATCTGGAAACACCACTGCATACCCATTATCTTCTTCATGATAAAAAATTGCGGGGTACATGCTTAACATTTTCCTTTCCTCCTCTTTAGTAAATTTTTCGTTAATATATTTTATCTTTAGTATCAGCAGGGGCAATACGCCCCCGCCTTCTTCTACTTTAATCCTGCTTGTTTCATAATAGATGATACCGTTTTCTTCAGTAAATCTTTTGGTCTTTTGTGAAAAGGAATCGTTACAAGACCTGGTTTTGTCGGATGTACATAATGATAATGTGAACCCTCGATTCGCTTAAGACGCCATCCGTCGGCCATCACGATTTCTTCAGCTTGTTTCGGTGTCACATGTCATCACCTCCTATATATTTTTCATTATAAGTATAGCACGCAATACGTATTGTGTCAATACGTATTGCGTGCTATTCACATCGTCACTTTCACCCATTGTCTTTTTTCCCGATCCCACATCTTGACTACTCGTGCTGGACTGCCAACGGCAATGGTTTCTGCTGGGATATCATGTGTAACCGTACTATGACTGCCAATAATCGAGCCTTCACCAATTTTGACTCCAGGAAGAATTGTCACAAACTCACCAATCCAACACTTATCACCAATCTCTACACTTTCACCCTCCGTTAGGTTTCTATTAGCCGGGGGGCATTCCGGGCTATCAGGATTTTCCCCGGAATAAACTCCATGATTATGATCGGTAATATAGATTTTGCTCCCCATAAGAACATCATTACCAATGACAACACTATGGTTACAACCGATATGCACATATTCGCCCACACTAACTCGATCACCAATAACTAACTTCGGAGAAAACACCTGTTTTGCAGCTGGGTAATTCGTTACTGCTTCTAACCATAAACCACGACCAGCAGTAAAACGATTTCCAATACACATACATTCCAAGCCACCCAAACGTGCATCAGGGAAAATATTTAAATCACTACGCCCAAATACCACTACTCCGAATAGATATTTACTAACTCGCTGATGATAATACTCTATAAACCGCCAAATTCTCTGACTGCTAAAACGCGCGCTAAGCAGTTGTAATCGATACCACCAGGCATTATTCAAATACAATCACTCCAACTTTCGTAACACCATTAATCGCGACTAAATATATCTCTAGTAAATACCTTATCCTTCACATCAACCAACAATTCATCCCATCTATTGGTGATAATCAAGTCGCTACGTTTCTTAAACGATGAAATATCATTAACCACTTCAGAACCCCCAAAATCATTATCATGCAATGTCGGTTCATATACAATACATTTAACACCTTTTGCCTTGATACGTTTCATAATCCCTTGAATTGCACTTGCACGATAATTATCGGAGTTTGTCTTCATTGTCAATCGATATATTCCAACCGTATTAGGCTTTCGAGCTATTACTTCATCAGCTATAAAATCCTTACGCGTTCGGTTAGCATCGACCACTGCAGCAATCAAGTTTTGCGGAACATCACTATAATTTGCCAACAATTGTTTTGTATCCTTCGGAAGGCAATATCCACCATAACCAAATGAAGGATTGTTATAAAAATCCCCGATTCTAGGATCCAAACTTACACCGTGGATAATTTCCTTCGTTGATAATTTTCGCATCTCAGCATACGAATCCAATTCATTAAAAAACGCCACTCGCAAAGCCAAATATGTATTAGCAAATAACTTTATCGCTTCCGCTTCCGTCGAACCTACAAACAATGTTTGTATATCTTTTTTTATCGCCCCATCTTGCAGCATTTTTGCATATTCCCGAGCTTCATCAGACTTATCCCCCACGATTATTCTTGTAGGATATAAATTATCATGCAGCGCCATGCCTTCACGTAAAAACTCAGGCGAAAACATTATATTTTTTATATGATAACGCTTTTTCAGCTGTTCTGTATAGCCAACGGGTACCGTAGACTTAATGACAATGTATGCCTGCGGATTGATCGATAAAACTTCATTTACTACATTCTCCACAGAGCTCGTATCGAAAAAATTTCTTTCCGGATCGTAATTAGTCGGCGTAGCAACTATTACATAATCTGCATTTTTTAAAGCCTTTTCAGCGTCTAACGTAGCACTAAAATTCAAACTCTCGTCAGCCAAATACTCCGATATATCCTTATCTTTAATCGGCGAAATCTTTTTATTTAACAAATCGACTTTTTGAGCATCAATGTCTAGTGCTACCACCTCATTATGTTGTGCCAATAATATTCCATTAGCTAAACCTACATAGCCAACACCAACAACTGCAATTTTCACTTATTATTCCTCGATTCTTTAACGACTATATCTTT
Source organism: Pseudoselenomonas caprae (assembly GCF_008271345.1). Classification (NCBI taxonomy): domain Bacteria; kingdom Bacillati; phylum Bacillota; class Negativicutes; order Selenomonadales; family Selenomonadaceae; genus Pseudoselenomonas; species Pseudoselenomonas caprae. Next base: position 96,817 of record NZ_VTOZ01000006.1, on the reverse strand, counting down.
CACCGCTTCCAAATAACTGAACCCAAATCTGGTATCCGGCTCAAGGTATGCACCTTCTCCCCACTCATTCCAAGCTGTTAAGAAGATATACTCTTTTCCTTGCTTATCCGATATGCTTTTCAATCTTTTTAAATAACGATGAAATTTATGCGGATCAGCACCATCTACATAAGAACCATTTACACCGCGCCGAGGCGTATCATCATAATCAACAAAGCCCCCATAATATATATTGGCATTCTTGTTTTTCTCGGCATTTTTTATAATTCTTTTCCAAGTTGCATCATAATTATATTTCTTTAGATGCCCATTATATCCAACAACTCGTTTAAAACGATTTATTACTCTATATTTCAGTGTTTCCCAAGTCGAATGCGATGGCTCGTAGTAAAACTGTGAATATTTTGAGGGGATTCTGTCCTTTACAGGATGTTTAAATATAATATCCATCCCCATAAATCCATAATCCAATGCCAATCGATTCCAATATTCAGCCATTTTATTTATAGCATCAGAATATGACCAAATAATGAAGACAGGCTTATTATCCGTTTTTATATATCTCTCATCTTTAAAATATGGCAATAAATACTCAAAATGTTTTTTCCACTCTTTTTCTCCGCCTAAAATGAATGGTATCAATACACCATTTTCATTATCGTTATTTTTTTCATACATTGGCGCCCAACTATTTCCTTGAACATTGCTCCAAGACATCTTCCAAGCACCATTATCCCAGGCAAAGCAAAACGGCATATCTATATCTTTGTTTTCTAATATAATCTCTGCCGGTTTTGTCAATACGCACTTATCCACAGAAAACCAGTAATGATACATCGCAAATCCAAATATCCCGTGTTTTTTTGCCATTTCAGCTTGCCATTTTATATTTTCTTTTTGCGACAAATCATAATAATTGTTGCGATAAGGGACTCTAGGTTCATAATGACCATTATATAACGGTTTTGCTTGCTTGACGCTTACCCAATCCGTAAATCCCTCTCCCCAAAACTTTGAATTTTCTGGTATAACATGATATTGCGGAAGGTACATACTAATTATCTTTGTATCCATCTTCAGTTCTTTTCCTCTTTTATTATTTTCAATCCTATTTCTTTCATCTTCGTCCATACTTCATCAACTGCTATTGCTCTCATACATGGAGCATATTCATCATCATAAACGCAACTATCCTTCAGGCATGGTGAGCATTTCAAGTCATGTCGTATTACCTCAACTTTGTCACCATACGCCACCCATAAGCCAGGATAATTATACGCAGAAAAGATTTCTATCAGCCATGTATCAACAGCAGCTGCCATATGTGCCGTTCCAGTATCTACAGACAACAACAAATTTGATTTCTTCAGCATAAACATACTTTCTTGTATGCTAAACATCCCCGCGGCATTGATAACATGATCTACTTCGAAATGACGCCTTATTTCTTCTGCTGCATCAAATTGATCTTTTCCGCCCATGAGTACAACTGTTCCACCAAATTCCTTTATCCATTTTTTTATCAACACACAGAAATTACTGATTGGATACAATTTCGGTCCTTTTTTTCCAAAAAAAGACACAGCTAATATCGGTTGACTATCCCTATCGCAAAAAACAGGCAACTTATTATAAACATTTTCTTTGATTTCATCTGAAAACACGAATCCAAATTCTGGTTTTCCTTTCGGCTTCCAAGGAAGGTTTTCGAAAAGGCTTTCTGCTTGATTTGTATACTTTCTAAATTTAACCTGCGCCTGCGGGAAACATTCTACGGTATTCATATAAAATCCCGTTGCTTTTTTAGCGCCTATTATTTTTGCATAAAAAATATGCTTTAGATTTGCCCATAACGAAACCCTTGCATAAGGAAGCTGAATAAAGCAATCATACTTTTTCCTACGCTCGCCTTTTATGAAGTTTTTTAGTGTTTTAGCAGTCCATTTGCCGCCATCTTTATATTCCGAATAATCAACTACATCCTCATATAGGCCTTGGTTCGCTAACACATCTTTTATCCCGATACGGCTTAATTTCCCAGGATCGGTCAACACAGTAATTTTCGCATGAGGAAAGTGCGCTCTTATTTCCCGCATAGCAGGTACTGCTACAATCATATCCCCAATGTTAGCCGTACGATACACACAAATATGATTAACACCATCAATCTCAAAACGGCCAAACAGAATATACACTACGGCTTTTAATATATAATTCGATATCTTTCTTGTAATTTCTGAAAAAAAATACAATAAATAATCCAAAGTTATTTCCTCTCTATATAATCCATAATCCTTTTAGCAACGATTTTAGAATCATACTCTCTTTGAACCTTCTGATATCCAACCTCTCCCATCCGCTCAGCCAAATCATTATCCCTAAACAATTGTTGCATTTTGTCTGCCAATGCTTCGACATCACCTTCAGGAATTTGAAAGCCATCCACACCATCATCCACGATATACTTAGGCGCGCCTGTCGAAAAAACAATGACTGGCTTACGATGACTCCAAGCTTCAATAATAGTCCGCCCAAAAGTTTCCGGGCCTCCATAACTTGATAACGATGTATTTAACACCATAAGAGAATTTTTATAAACACTTGCTGTATCATCACAAAACCCAGCAAACCGAACATAGTCATCCAACCCATGCTTATGTATATATTCTATGCATTCATGGTAGTAATTATCATCTACAATCTTCCCGTAGATTTGTAGATTCATACCCTCCAAATAGAGTTTACTTTTATGATACGCTTTTATTGCATATATTATTCCTTTCCACTTTGTGACGTTTGCCAAAAGCGCTGCATATGGCACTTGCGAATGTACAGATGAATGACAACACTTTTCCTCCATTATTTGCGCAGGATTCCCCGTAACAAAAATACGATAATCATCTGTATCTAACCGGAAATTTTCTCCATACTCCAATGTTGCTATATTAGGCACTGCAATGGTAGCATTCTTCAGCAAAGAAAAAATAATCCGCCTATATTTCCATTGAAAATCTCTTAGAAACACCATGATATTCTCAACAGGGATTCTATAAATCATTCTTAATATCGATAGATATAATGCCCCCTTATTAGTATTTGATATATAATAATCCGGCTTAAACGCTTTAATACACTTGGAAATATGCAATATATCCATCAATATATTTAAATATTTTTTTCCGCCTTTTAAACGTACTACCTTGCCATTTTTTATAATTGATGATAAGGATTTATATTGTTGTTCATTTTCCACCGCAATGCAAATTTCCATATATTTGTCCCATTCAGACACAAGCAGTTCCAAAGACCGTTCTGCTCCGCCATAGCCACTCGCATTTGCTAATATTAAACACTTAATATACTTCTCCATCATTGTTCCTTATTAACCATCCAACAGCTATTCCCATATGCAATAATGCCATTTGATTTAACACATCAGTCGTTATCCCAATACAGAAAAATCCAAACAGCACGGCTAACATATACGCTTTTCTATCTGTATATATATCACTAATCCCCAGCACACGTTTTACCATATAGCCTAACAAAGCTATCGATAATATCCCAATTGATCCATACATATACAAAAAAGTACTATCCGTAACCACAGGATAAGGAGCAATTCGTTCAAACAGTACCGTTGAAAAACCAATTCCCCCAATCCCTCTTCCTAATACATAGCTCCCATATCCATCTATAATATCTACAGACATAGGCCATGTATTCATGAGTCTATCCTCAAACGACTGAAGAAACACATAAGCCATACCATAATCACCAGACGATATTATATCCAATAACACGTTGACCATTATCGGTATTAATACAAACGCCCCAATAGTAATGCCGGTTAAAACCTTCATCGTAAAGATAAACCACGTTTTATCAAATTTCTTTATACCAAACACAATAGCCATTATGCCACCAGCTATAATATTTGCTTTCGTGGTAGTCAGCACTAATGCCCCTAGCAATAGCAGCGTATAGAATAAGTAATTTTTTTTAATTACCATAAGATACGCTCCTCCTATAAGCAGCAGTATCGCAGCATCTATAGACGACCGCGAGAAACCGCCTAACCTATTTACAACCTCACCATCATAAGAAAAATGCCAAACTCGAACATTCTCAATTCCTGTCAGCGCATTATCTGGCATATTAACCCACCACGGATCTCCTATAAGCCAGTGCAGAGATAAACCTATAGCTCCCGACAGAAATACAATCTTATACAGCCGTTCCATCTTATAAAAGACATTCCAATAATCTTCACAGATTATCAATCCTGCATATAAAGGATAAATAGTTTTTATCCCCCAAAGCACCTGCAATATATTCTCAGTAAAAACGAAACCTACAACTGCGTATATTCCTATGACCGCTATCATCACGACATCATATATAGCGGTTCTCTTCAGCAAATGTCTTATAATAACTGATATCAACAAAACATCGCGTATATATAAAATATATGGTATATCAATAGCATTCAATAAAAATCTTATCGGCGCCTCAAAGCTCATCGACAAATAATATATATAAAAAACTATAATATTATATTTCACCCAATATATACTCCACCGTTATCTTTTCCATACATATTTTTTCATCACATTTTGCATAGTATTTCCCATCATAGCAAGGACAGCAAGCATTTTTATCATATCCCCATGCAGTAGTTACATTTTCTCTCCTCGGCACTTTTTCCCAGGGATTCGTAGGCCCAAAGATCGTAATCAATTTTGTCCCTGTCATACCAGCTAAATGCATCGGTCCCGAATCATGCGTGATAATCACATCAACATGTTGAAACACACCTATGAGCTCCAGCAAATTCGTTTTGCCGATCAAATTTATTACAGGGATATCGGCAAAATATCCTTCCACCCATTTATCAGCGTTTGCTCCTGTTATTACTACGCCATAGCCTTTCTTTATTAACTGTTTAGCTAAATTTGCATAGTTTTCAATCGGCCAGCGTCTTACATCATCATCTGCCAACAAATTTTTGGCCCCGCCAGGTGCTAATGCAGCAATAGGCCGCCCGCCCGATAATAACGTCGTAAGTCTACTCGGTAAATCTACTTGGGGAAACTGTACTGCCGCTATAGGTGTTTTATTATTTGGCTTTACCAGGCGCACATATTCATCTGTGTGATGTCGCCCCGGCACAGGCCATCTCTCTCCCATCACATGGCTGAAGAAACGAAACTCCCCGCACCGCGTCAAAAGCGTTAATATTTTATACCGCCTTGCTGCATGCCCCAGAGCTACTACGTCGTATCGCCGCCCTGCAATCTGTCGCCAAAGATTGATCACAACACTTATTTTCTCCAGTCTCGAACCAGTCATAAGCTTTTTTTCGTCAACCGTTATGATCCTGTCAATAGCAAACGGCTCCAGCAGCGACTTTACTCCTCGGCCACAGACCCAGGTTATCTCAGCATCTTTATCCTGTTTTCTTATCTCGTTTACCATAGGTAGTGCCATGATCACATCTCCTATGGCAGCAATCTTTACGATCAGATATTTCTTTGACATGTCACATATTTCCCAAGGCCACTACTATTTCTTCATTGCTTACGGCATAGGTACCGACCTTCCCGACCTCTATACCTGCTGCAAAATTGGCAAATTCAATAGCCGCCTGCAGATATACCTTCATACCGATTGCCGCTGCAAAACAGGAAATCACTGTATCCCCTGCACCAGATACATCAAACACTTCCTGGGCCACAGTCGGTATTGTGATTTCCGACCTACCGAAAACACTTATCCCTTTTTCTGAGCGGGTTATCATCACCGAATCCACTGCATATCGTTTCTTTATCTCTTCTGCTGCTTTTCTAAGTACCTCTGTATCATTCGCCAGCCTGCAGTTCAAAACAGCTCCCGCCTCCTTGACATTCGGCGTTATATAGCTTGCACCACGATACTTGCCCCATTTATCTCCTTTCGGATCAACAAAAACGGGAACATCTTCTGTTTGTGCCTTCTTTATCACATACTGGCACATCTCATCAGTACACATGCCTTTGCCATAATCTGATATGATTACAGCATCCAGCCCTGTTTCTGTTATCTTATCGATAACGGCCTGTAGTTGCTTTGCCGCACTATCCTCTATACTGTCCGTTTCCTCAAAATCCAGCCGCATCATTTGCTGATGACCGCCAAGCACACGCACCTTGGTGGTAGTTTTCTCACGCCCACAAATTATGCCATCGGTATGAATCCCCCGCTTTTCCAGCTTCCGCATCAACAGCCTGCCATGATGATCATCGCCTATAACACCGGACAGATAAACCTGGCACCCCAATCTTGCCAGGTTATGCGCAACATTAGCAGCACCACCCAGCGTATCTTTTTTCTTCTCTATACAATTTACAGGCACCGGTGCTTCTGGCGAGATACGCGTCACATTGCCATAGAAATAGCGATCCAGCATCACATCACCAATGACCAGCACTTTGCAATCATGCACTTTATTTTCAAGGAACTCTCTTATTTCTGCTCTAGTACTCGCATCCACCTTAGTACTCCTCATCGATGTATTCGCAAATCATATGCCCAATCATGATATGGCATTCCTGCACACGTGCTGTCACCGGAGCAGGAACCTTCAAAGTTACATCAGCCAACGCACTCATTTTGCTATCTTTCTGACCAGTCAATGCTAGGGTCTTCACGCCTTGCTTTTTCGCCTGTTCAAAGGCTTTCACGATATTGCCACTGTTGCCAGAGGTTGATATGCCGATCAACACATCCCCCGCTTGTCCCAACGCCTCAACCTGACGACGGAATACTTCATCATAACCATAGTCGTTGCCAACTGCCGTAAGAATTGACGTATCAGTAGTCAAAGCAATCGACGGCAATCCCTGCCGTTCCTTGACAAAACGGCCAACAAATTCAGCTGCAATATGCTGGCTGTCTGCAGCACTGCCACCATTACCACATAGCAAGATCTTATGACCGCTTTTTATAGCCTTCCCACACACTTCGGCCATCTTTTCAAGCACAGGCAGACAATCTGCCTTCAATGCTGCTACTGCCTGTTCATGAGCCTCAATCGTCTTTTTGAAATCCATACTTATGCCTCCAAAACTTTCTCAATCTTTTCCATCACCATAGGAACAGTCACCTTTTCCATGCAGACAGGAGCCGTACACTCAGACTCGAACCCCAAGCTGATGCATGGCTGACAGGACAAGCCACTCTTTACCACTCTCGCTTTTTCACTAAGTGGCCCCCATCGTACTTCTGATGTAGCCCCGTGAATCGCTACTAATGGTACGCCTACAGCAGCAGCATAATGCATAATCCCTGTATTGACCGAGACCACCAGCTTTGCATATTGCAAGATACTCGCCATATCCTTCAACGAGTATTTCCCTGCGATATTTTCTGCCGGAATCCCACCACACTGCAATCTATCGCATACCTCCTGCGCTTCTTCTGTATCTGCCGGGCCGCCACTGAGCAAAATTTGCACACCATACTGCTGATGTAACTGCTTCGCCAGCTCCTGCCAGCCAGCATCCGTCCAACGCCGTTGCCTATCCATGGCACCGCCAGGGAAAAGATGCAGTACCGCATAACTACTGGACAGCAATCGTTTATCCGTACGTAAATCAGGCAATAGGCCCATCGGCGCTATCCCCGCACCTCGCAAGAGATTGCGATAATTCTCTATCTCATGCAAGCAATCTGAGTGTTCCACCTTAGCATCATAGATATAATGGCGATGTGTATCCGGACGATAAAAACCAACCTTATAGTCAGCATCCAGCCACCAGGAAATAACGCCATTGATTCGCGGCCAAGGGCCAAAATCAAGCACCAAATCATAATGACCTAGCGCGCCTATCCGCCTCAGAGATTGCCAGGGTCTTTTCATGACAAATGTCTCTACGCGATTGACGTGAGGCAAGCATTTGACCATAGCAGCGTTATTTTTAGAACAAATCACCGTAATATCCGCATCTGGATACGCACGCTTTACCTCCTCGACCATAGCACTGAGGATAATCGTGTCTCCCACCGCTGCTGTTTTGATTAGAGCAATTCTCCTGTAAGTCTGGGGTCTTGCCTGCGGATGATGGAATTTCCCCAGCAAATATAAGGCCGGAATACCTATCCATTTGTCCAATCTCTTCAATAATGGATTATTCCGTTCTGTCTTCATACTCTTACTTATTCCCTTCTCGTTTATAGCAGAATAGACCATATCCCAAGGCCAGCATAACCCCTACCACAAAGCCCTCCAAAACAGTCAGCTTTTTCTTTCGTTCTAATACCGCATCTTTATCGGGCAAATCTGCTGGGTCGATGATCTGGATATCCATACACGGCATATCGCGCTGTATGATATGCTGTTCCCGCTGTTGCATAAGACGCATATAAAGCGTCTGTTTTATCTCTGCTGCGTCCGCCTTCCCCTGCGCCCTGGCATCCTCCGACGCTTGCCGAGCCACCTCAATACGTTCATCAAGGATACGGATAATCTGATCCTGTGTCTCCTGATTTTTCTTTTCCTGAACCGCTTGGAAGCCCTCCACAATCGCTTGCGATACCAGTTGTGCCTCCTCTGGCGTCCTCCCTCCCCCTGTCACTGAAATCAAATTGGTCATTCTGGTGTTTTTGACATGATACCCACTGATAGCAGCGTCCGTATTAGTTTTGGAACGAATTATCCTTTCCGCCTCTGCACACACCGCGCGTGATTTCATCAATTCAACATAAGCAGCAGAAGAAAGGTCAATATGAATTCCTTCCTCATTCCTTCCACTTGCAATCAACTTTGTTGTCACTTCATCAATACTTATCCCAACATTTCTTGTCTTGACTAAAGTAGTCGATTCATATTGCTTTGGCACTACAAAAAGGGCAACAACCGCAACGGCCATACAACCAGCAATTATTCCACCGATTACTTTCTTACGGACCCACATAATATATATAAGTCTTTTCAGATCAATGCCAACTGCATTCTTCATATTATACCAACCACGATGAGCAGTGCATTTTATAATCTATAATGCAATTATATATATAGTGTATATTTATGTCAATTTACAAAAAAAGAAAGCAGAGTCACTTTCTACGGGCTCTGCTTTCTTTTTACAGCTAGATACGAACCTACCCCTCTCTTCTCGCATCAACACCGCCAGTCCCATCCGCACAAGCATCAACACCATATCGCCTTAACCGTTTCCTCACCAGGTGTTGATAACCAAAGATTTCCACACCATTACAAGTTACTATCACTACTTTTACCAAATTCAATTAATTCGTGTTACCTGTTACCATTGAGCACACCAAACATTTTGGGCATAAATCGATATATCACGGCACCTAAGATCAATCCTATAACAATAACAACCATCCATGTCAAAAATTGATATTGCATCGGGGGAAAATGCCTCCAAAGTATACTTTCAACATAAGCATCAAGCCAATAATGGATGGCAAACAACCAAAAAGAATATTTAAAATCAGTCATTTTCCCAAACGGTAACAATGGCAACCAAAACATGCCTACGATTAACAAAATCCCCCTAACCGCATATAACCATACCTTTAATCCCATACTGATATCATTACCACTCATAAAAACACCTAGCAACAAATATAATAATACGCTACCACAAGCTAAATATACCTTATTATCTTTACTCGTTTTTTCCATTTTATCGATAAGAGACGGCAGCATAACTCCGCACAGTCCCCCCCATGTATATAGCAACCAAATAAATCTTGAGTGTAAAATATTATCCCCTTTTATAAAAATATATACCAACTGTGATATCACCATAAAAACGATCAAAACATTTCTTTTGTAAACATAGTATAACACAGGAGCAATAACTGCATATACAATCAACATAAATATATACCAAAAATGTGGTGATGAATCCCAAAATATTATATTATGCAGTATATCTATATTATCTCTAAACATTAAGGAATTTATAATATTCCATAATAGATACGGTATCAAAAGTGTATAAATTCTCTTATACATTTTTGTCTTAACCACCTGCATAGAATCAACATTTCTCCAAAATAAATAACCAGATATTAGTGTAAATGCAGGAACTACACAATCACCGAAATTTTTTATAAACATAAAAAATAGATAGTCATTTCCTTGATTAACATCCATATACGAAATATGATATAATACAATCAATAATGTTAATATCCATTTTACATTATCAAGATTTCTTGACCGTTCTCTTTTCAAGGTCAATATATCTAACCACCTTTTCTATTATTTCATTATCTATTCTTTCATCGAATTTTCTTGCAAACATTCTTCCAGAATCAATCAATTGATAAAAATCATCTACTTGCCATACATAAGGACTCCCTCTATCCCAATCAATCATTCGTGTAACACTAGAATAGTCATTCACATTAGTATTATATAGAACATAATTGTTATTTGTCATTGTTCTGTAAAACGTTTGTAAGATATATTCATCCGAACTAATTGTAAATCTAACTTTCCGTAATATATCTATTTTATGCTTTACTAAATCACACCCAAGTCGATGTGTAATACTAAACCAATTAGCTCCGCAATACAATTTTCTATTAACTCGAAAGGCTTTCTGAATGCAGATAAAAACTTTTGATAACAACCCATTTCCTAAATTATAATATCTACAATTATCCTTCAAGCAATAATCAAATGACTCAAAATGTATAAACTCCTTCCCAGCGTTATTGTAAAAAAATTTCTCTATAGTATCATTGCAATGGAGCGGCAAATCATGACCTGAAAGCAGATGGTAGTAATCATGATATTTCTGTATAGCCTGCTCAAGCAAAAACATTTGGCACTTCGTTTGAGAAATACCTGCCCATTTTACATCATATTCCATATAAACATGTATTTTTGCCTCTAACACACAATTCTTCAACATATCAATGTTGATATATCGTGTTTTTTTATCTATGTGCAGATAAATATCATTATTGACGCTATCCAATAGTTTTAACAATATCATTAATTGCCTAAAATTATCATGAGCCATTATTAAATATGCAAATTTCATTTACCTATTGCCTCATTTATATATTCACGCGATATCTCACGCATACTATGAAGTTCCATATTGTCCCTGTATTTGAAAGGCTTTTCAAAATCAATTGTATTTTTTCCATGTATAGTAACTATTCTATCTTCTGCATGTAGTAATCCAATAAGTTCCCGCAGTCTAGCATCAATTTCATTATAACTATCATGCGTATCCAAAAGCCAGAAATCGCGCTTAAACATATATGCAAACAACATTCCATGAAAAGACTCCACGAAACACTCTTTAGCATTAGCCATTAAACTCAAAAATGCTTCAGGTCCGCTTTTTTCATATAATTTAAATCCGTAATTTTTATAACTATAATTCATCCATTTATGAGCATCTATAACATAAACCGGCAATCCTGTTTCCATAGAACGTTTTTTTACAATATTTTTCAATTCTTCGTAACAATATGCCCAGGAATAATAAAAAATATAATCACCATTTATCAAAGGTTTCTCGGCTAATTTTAGCCAATTATCATCACCATAAAGTAATGTTGGGTCAAGCACCTTTACAACATTACGTTTCGTTATATCCTCCAGGCATTCTTTTCCTGTTTTTTCTCGCACCGACAAATAATCAAACTTATTTATGTACGATGTATATTTATCTTTATCCTTACTATCTCTTATATCATGTCCCCCAAGGCTAGGCGCATATGCTACTTTCTTTTTATTTGTCCAATTGCAAAAAAAAGCTTCATCAAAATCAGTCATACACACATTCCATACTTGATCGCTACCCACCACAATCACGTCATACTTTTCTGCAATATCCGCTAGGTCTTTATTGAAATATTCTTTTCCACGAATATCCAAAAAATCTTTTTGAAAGTCCTTATAGCTCTTCGTTTCTTGAATTAATTTATTCACGATACCATGACATTTAAAATTTAAAATCATTTTTTCCATCAATGTATTCGGTACAAAATCATACATGGCATGTGATGCGTCTGATGAAAAATTTATTATTTCTACATTACCATACTGCTTTAATATTTCTTTCAACGCATAGCTCTGTAACATCGAACCGCAATTATACGAAGCCGACAATGTTATTATACCTATATTCACCATTCCATCACGCTCCTCAAAAGCCAGACACTCTACTACTTATATTTTCACTACTGATGGTAGCTTCACCTGCCCCCAATACTGAGGGAGCCAATTAGTTCTATTATTATCATCCTCCACAACATCAAAGTATATTAGTTCGGTAGTCTCATCTAGCCCCTTATGATAGCCTAAATCATTCAATTCAAACAAAGTCAATCTTAGTGTATAAGATCCTTCCGCTAGATTGGCTATATCAAAACAATACCTTTCAACCAATGTTTCCCCTTTGCGTATATTTATTAATGGTAAAGATTCTGACATCCCTACATTTGTGCCATCTATTGTTCTAATCTCCAAACGTATTCTAAGATCAGTTATATCTTCTTTTCCCTCTATTTTTAAACAAAATTTCATTTTTTCCGAAGAAAAATACTTTGCTATTTTTTTTCCTACAAAACTAAAATCATGAATATAAATCTTAGTTCCTCTCTCTAATGCAGAACGTTTCTTCCCATCAAAGTTGTAATTGATTCTCAAGTCACTAGCCACACCATTCATATATACATCTATAGCTTTTTCTACTTCTCCATCGAAGATCATTCTACCTTTGTCCAGCACAATACACCTTGTACAAAGATTCCTAATCGTCGCCATATTATGACTTACATAAAGAACAGTTTTTCCTCCATGAGCTTCATCACTCATCTTTCCTAAGCATTTTTTTTGAAAAGCCATATCACCTACAGCCAGCACCTCATCCATAATCATGATTTCCGCATCCAAATGTGAGGCTACCGCAAAGGCAAGCTTTACATACATACCCGAAGAATATCGTTTTACAGGCGTATCGATGAATTGACGACACTCTGAGAAGTCAATAATAGATTCCATCTTTTGATCAACTTCTTTTTTTGTCATTCCCAAGATGGCACCATTCATGTAGATATTTTCTCGACCGGTAAGTTCGCCATGAAAACCCGTGCCAACTTCGAGCATAGAAGCTATTCTACCATTTATCCACACATCACCCTCGGTTGGTGCTGTTACACGGGAAAGTATCTTCAGCATAGTGGACTTACCAGCACCATTTCCACCGATAATTCCAACTGCTTCCCCCTGTTTTATTTCCAAATTAATGCCGTTAAGGGCATAGAAACTCTCCCCGAAATCCGCATAATCCTGCCCTAACTTCAAATTAGGATCTTCCTTACCGCACTTACGCGCCCACCAAGACTGCAATTCCGCATTCAATGTGCGTCCGCCAATGGCACCAAGAGTATATTGTTTTTTTAGATTCTCTATTTTTATTGCTATATCTGACATATCTCACACCGTATCCATAAATGTTTTTTCAATTCTGCTGAATATTACCACACCTATCACCAATACCGTCAAAGTAACTAGCCAACTAAAGCCCCAGTATCCCCACATAAACTGCCCTGCGCCAATAACCACACTACGCCAGCATTCCAGGATGGCAGCCATTGGATTCAACATATACAATGACAGATACTTTTCTGGAACCAGTCCAGCCGTATAAACCACAGGTGTAGCATACATCCATAGCTGCACACCAAAACCAACCAATATGGCTAAATCTCTGTATTTCGTAGTCAACGCAGCAATAATAATGCCACACCCCAAGCCTAGCAACCCAACTTGTACGATAAACACTGGCGCTAATAAAGCAGACAAGCCGATATCAAAAGACACTCCTACAAATATATCCCCTGCCATAACCAATACCAGCATACCAAGTTGTATTACCAAATCGAGTCCACCAGTCAACACCGCAGATATCGGCATCACCAATCGTGGGAAATATACCTTTCCCATAATGGCAGCATTTTCCGTGAATGTACCGGCAGTCTGCGTCAAACTAGTAGCAAAAAATGCCCATATTGCATTACTGCACAGGTAAAAAACAAACTGCGGCACTCCTCCCGTAGACAGCCCTGCCAACGAACCAAAAACCAGCGCATAAAGCGTTACCGTTAGTAAAGGATTGAAAATCAGCCACAACGGACCAAGTATTGTCTGCTTATAGCGCGTGGCATAATTTCGTTTAAAAAACAAATAAATCAAATCCCGATAACGAAATAACTCTCTTAAATCTATATCAAACCACCCTACTTTAGCTTTTATGTGTGTTGTATAATTCCCCATTTATTTATGTAACATTCCTTTCCTTATATCATTTAGTTTACGACACCAAGCTATAGTTCTTAGTTTTCTTTTTATATCACTTTTCAGTAAATATCCCCTGTACCACGGAGCAATATCCAACACTATTTCCCTAACATCTTGAATATGAGTCTCGCCGAAAAATAACATTGCATCCAAAAAATCTTTTTTTAAGTTAGACCTCTTTGCCATACAATATAGTGCCAAAAAATTTTTTTCTAAAACCTGATAAGTTGCTTCACTAATCGCAGCCCTACGCGTTTCCGTAAGAGAACCTGGATGTGTTCTGTATAAATAATAATCAGCATCTATATGAACAATCGTCCCGCATCTATATATCCTTACCCAATAATCATAATCTTCGGCAAGAAATAGATTTGCATCATACTTTCCCACTCTTTTCGCAACATCCGCAGTATACATAAAATAGGCTCCACATGTGTTACCTTCAACCAAATATTTGGGCTCAGGAAGTTTTTCTTCTCCTACAATATTCCCTACTGTATCTATACGTGTAAAATCCCCATATATCATAACTGCTTTTTGATTATCATGAAATGCTTTAACTAGCACTTCAATAGCTTTCGGCTTATATAAATTATCATCAGATGTCCATGTATAATAATCTCCTGTCGCCATTGAGAAACCCACATTTAATGTATTAGGCAATTGCATATTATAATCATTTGACAGCACCATTATTCTTTTATCTTGCTTTGCCAGTTTTTCACATATTTCCAATGTATTATCTGTAGAGCAATCATTTACTATAATTAACTCCCAATTTTTGTATGTTTGATTCATAACACTTTTAATAGCCTCAGCCACATAAGATGCTCCATTGTAAACTGGCAAAACAATAGAAACCTTTTTCAAAAACTACACCTCCCTTTTCTAAAAACGAAAATATCAACTAAATGCATCATAATCTTTAATTTATTCTTTTTGCCAATATATTTATTTAAAAGTAAAGATAATAAATTTAATCGAAAAAAAGAATTAATTCTTTTGCATACTCTAAAATCCTTCTTCTTTGAGTTATTTAATTTCATTGATACCTGCAAATAATTATTCATCTTTTTCACCAATGCCGCCTCTTCATATTCTTTTCCTATTTTTTTACAATCTTCAAAAATCATATCTGCAGCATCTAATTCATCTATATCTATGATGCAAAAATCACGATGCATTATACTACCAAATCTTTGATAATATATGTACAATGGTGCTCGTACATATGCAACTCGTTTCGCATTTGTAAAAAATTTGTATGTTGTCATATCATCTTCATGATATTTTCCCACCGGAAAAGGATACTTTAATGCTAAAGATTTGCGAATAAACAACCCACAAGCACTGCCTCCGTGTAGCTCGCCTATCAACATTCTTCTTAATGCTTCATATCCTGTCAATACTCCTTCATCATACTCGCCATCGATAAAAAATTTAACCGTGCTACCTTCTTCGCAAAAGAAAAATTCACAAGTTGACATATCCGCATCATATTTTTGAATTGTCATCCATAAAAGTTCTAAATATTTATTTGAAATTACATCATCGCTATCAACAAATGTTATATATTCTCCTCTAGCATTTTGGGTACCAATATTTCGTGTATGTGCTAATCCAGCATTCTCCTTATGTATTACCCTAATTCTCTTGTCATTTTTCTTTAAGCAATCACAGATTACTCCACTTCCATCCGATGATCCATCGTCAATAAGTATCAGTTCGAATTTTTGAAAAGTCTGCGACAAAATACTATTAACACATGATTCCAAGCACACTTCAACATTATAGACAGGAACAATAACACTAACTATTGGCTTTTCACACATACTCACAAATTTTCCTTTTTAAATTTTTAAGCATCATAATGGGAACACCAATATATGCCATAATTAATATTTCCCACTTATCCATAAACACCCCCATGCTCTTATCAAATCCATCAATCATATACGAGCATGGTATACGCATAATATTAAACTTCAGATAACAATTTGCAACAAATTTCCTATATGATTTTACAGTACTCTTCAACGTATCTACGCTTATATCTCCTCCTCTATACAAGTCAAAAATTATCGATATTTCATCTATTGCAAAAGTCTTGTATAAATCATATTCACCTTTATTTTCATGTCCATCATATATATCATGTGCCCATTTTTTATTATTTATAATATATCTATTCCTCTTTCGTTCTGCAAACAGAACATCCGAATGTGGAGATATTTTATTATATTTATGGTCACTTGGAATTTTGTGGAAATCACTTTTCCACACACCAACGCCAGTTGTCCACGACGCTATATGCTTAAGGCCTTTTACAAACCCATCAAAATCCCTATATTCTTCAACTTCATTCCTCATCGGTAGCATGCCATTAGAGAAATATATTACAGGCTTCTCTCTGCTATATTCTTTTATTATACTAACCATCCATCTAATCGTTCCGGCCTCTAAAACCGACCGATGATTTATAAACTTTAAATACCTACCTTTTGCCAGTCTCAATGCCTCAATTTGATTTTCAAACATGTATGCACTTGTTTTTTTGTACACTAAATTCTCATATCGTTGAGCATATTTTTTCATTTTTTCATGAAATTCGTCACTATCTCCATTATTCGTTACAACCACTTCATACAATTCACTATTTTCATTTTGATCAAAAATATTATCAAGTACAGGAAAAACCCATTCTGAAACTCCATTGGTTGGAATACAAAGAGATAGATATGTCATCTTCTTGTCTCCTCGCCAGAGAAGAACTCTTTAACTTTTTTAATAATTATATCTACATCTTTAGGATCCATATTGTAGTATAATGGCAATCTAACTAACCGATCACTATCATTCGTTGTATACTTGTCTTCTCCTGCAAATCGCCCATATTTTAAGCCTGCCGGCGCAGAATGTAATGGCACATAATGAAATACGCATAGAACATCATTATCCTTCATATACTTTATGAATCTTGTCCTCTGCTCTAAGCTATTGCATTTTATATAAAACATATGCGCATTATGCTCGCACCCATTAGGTATAGTCGGCAATTCTATATTCCATTTTTCAGCAAAAGGAAGGAACTCATTCCAGTACAAATTCCATGTTTTCATTCTATCTTGCTGAATCTTTTCTATCTCTTCTAACTGTGCCCATAAATACGCAGCATTTAAATCGCTTTGTAAATAACTATCACCGTATTCTACCCAGTTATATTTTGCTACTTGTCCTCGAAAAAAAGCCGTCCTATTAGTTCCCTTTTCACGATAAATTTCAGCTAAATAATCAAACCTATCGTTATTTATTAAAATCGCTCCGCCTTCTCCCATAGATAAGTTTTTAGTTTCATGAAAAGAATAACAACCAAAATCACCGATTGTTCCGCAATATCTTCCTTTATATGTACTTGTAATTGCTTGGGCAGCATCTTCTACTACAAATAAGTTATATCGTTCCGCAAGCTCCATAATAGTGTCCATTTCACAAGCCACGCCTGCATAATGTACAGGTACTATTACCTTAGTTTTTTCTGTAATAGCTTCTTCTATTTTTGTTTCATCAATATTCATGGTATCAGGCCTAACATCTACGAATACTAACTTAGCCCCTCGTAAAGCAAACGCATTAGCAGTAGATGAAAATGTAAAAGATGGTAATATTACCTCATCTCCCGCTTTTACATTACATAAGAGAGCTGCCATATCCAACGCTGTCGATCCAGACGTAGTTAGCAAAGCTTTATGAACGCTAAGATTATTTTCAATCCATTCATTACATAATTTTGTATATTTACCATCTCCGCATATTTTATGACTATCAACAGCATCCTTCATATATTCAAAAGCTGTAGGAATAAATGGCGGAACATTAAAATGAATCACAATTTTCTCCCTTTCTGTTCAATCCGTCTCATCAGAAATTAACTTTTTCCTTATACAAAAACAACATATCGACCCCTCAACTCTATGTGCTATTATCTCTTACACTTACGTAATTCACGCCTCCCGCATACAAGCACAAGTGTATTACGCATGGTGTTTTGCACATATATTTTCATTATATATTTAGTAGTAGGCAATGTCAATTTTACACACATAAAACAAAAAGGGCTGCCACCCCTGGCAGTCCTTTTGTCCTATATGTATCTTTTTTCAGTGCGCCAGCATCATCGCCTGCACTTCCTTCGGCAGCTGGTAGAAGAACGAGTCTTTGGCGTAGGTCTTCTGTTTATGCTTGAGTTTGCGTTCTTCCTGTTTTTTTCCCAGTTCTCAACGAGGATGTGGGCTTTGCGGACACGGGCGTTTTCAAAATACAAAAAGGCCCGACCATACGGCCGGGCCTCGCTCAGGTTGCAATCCTAAGCATTGGGGCTTTTGCTGCGTCAATGCCGGTCAAGCCACTTGCAGACATAGTAGCTGGTTATGCCTGCTACAACCGACATAAAAAAATTGGATAGGATATCTAGCAATAGGTTCACCTCCCTTCACCACGGTGAAGGTAAATGATCCGCAGCGTTTATCATTGTATCTTATAGTTGAAAAACTTTCAAGCAACTGCTATAATAAAGCTAAGCTAAAAGTTGGATAGGTTAGCAATAGGTAAGCCCCGGGGGTCGCTCCCCGGGGCTATCTTTTTGTATTTAGTTCAGTGTGCCAGCATCATCGCCTGCACTTCCTTCGGCAGCTGGTAGAAGAAGGAGTCTTTGCCGTAGTGTCTTGGGGCGGCGTTTTGTTTTTCCTGCTCCGCCTCCCATTGTTCGACGAGGATATGGGCTTTGCGGGCGCGGTCGTTTTCGCAGAAGTGCTGCGCACGGATGCCCATTTCTTTTAGGCGGTCGTAGTTGATCGTGAGCCAGCGAGTGCGGTCGTAGGCGTGATGGTTGTAATTGCGGCTGATCAGGACGCCGATCCGGATGAGATGGGCGATGGTGCGCTGGACGGTGGAGGGGGACAGGTGCAGTTCTCTTGCCCAGCGGCTGGTGCTGTAGTATACCCAGTAGCGGCCTTCGCGGACGTTGCCGGTGCGGTCGAGCAGCCAGTCGAGCTGGCTGATGAGCCGTTCCTCCGAGTCGGAGAAGTATTCGAGCAGGTCGAGATGGTGGATGCGCACGAGTTTCGGATCAGTTTCTATCATGATGTGCGCCTTCTTTCCCCGTGTATTTTGCATTGCTTTCCCGCCGCTGCTGCCGTCCCGTATGCGGGATGTTGCGCGTGCGGTAGTGGTGCTCGATGGCATGGCAAAGCCAGCCCGAGGGATGCAGGATGGTGCGCGTCCGCGTCTCGTACCAGAGCAGTGTGAGGGCGCGGTCGACGTCAAAGGAGCCATAGCGCTCGTAGAGTTTGCGGATGACTGCGGCGGATACGCCGAGTTCTTTGCCATGACGGGTGAGATTTGCAAGAATCATGTCCATTTCAGTTTTCCTCCTGTGCTGCATATGCTGTGCTGTTATCTTCTCTGAGGATGGCCGGCAGGGTACGCTCAGCGCGGGCCAGCCGCTGCCTAGCAGTGGTAAAGTGCCGCAGGTAGATATAGCGGGCCTGGTCAAGTTTCTGGCTGACGGTACGGACATGCCAGAGCGTAGCCAGCTGGCTGCCCGAGGCGAATACGATGAGGCCATACGGCCACGCGCCCGCCTTGCGGACGAGGAGCGGATGGGCGATGTTCACGTAGGCCCGCGTCGAGTGATGGGAGCTATAGCCTTTGCTGCGCATCTTGAGCCCGACCAGCGTGAGGTCAAGCGAGATGGGATAGATGGTGCCATGCGACCGGCCGAGCAGACAGGCGCAGCTGCGCCCCACCCGCCCGAATTCTTTGTCCTCGCGGGCTGCGTAGATGCGGGCGATGGTCTGGATAGCACTGCGGTACAGGCGGGTCTTGCCGCTTGCCAGGAGGATGCAGGTACTTTCGCCGCCGTTTTTGTCTGTGCAGGGTATGAGGGCGTCGATGTCTCTGGCATCTGGTACGGTTTGGCGTAGTTCTTGTTGAGTCATTTTCCCGTTCATTTTTATCCTTCTTTCTGTTTTATTTATCTGCCGTGTTTCATCTCCTTTTGTATTGCGTTCACGAGCACATTATAGCTCTTTTGCACGATAAATTCAAGTGTATTTTATAATTTTTATCTTGTTTGGCTTTAATTTTTTCCAGTGCGCAAAGTCGTTCGTTATTTACACATGAATATGCGTATAAAAAGCCTTCCCTTGGAGAAGGTGTCCGATAGAAGCAGATAGTGTACAGTATGACCTCATCCGCCCCTTCGGGGCACCTTCCCCAAAGGGGAAGGCTTTTTGTGGCATTCTCTTTGTAGTCTTAGTGTAGTCTCAGGTATCGTCGTACCGATTCGCGTATATGGATGTATTGTTTTGTCGTTGTGTATTTGCGCAGCTTCCTCTGCTGGATTCTGTCAGGCAGCGATGTTGCTTGGCATAAAAAAATACTGCCAAAGGCAGGATGCTTTTGGCAGTATTTGCAAGGGAGTCTTTTAGCCACGCCGCTGCAGTTCTTTTACCAGCTCGCCCAGCTGCTCAGTGAAGCGATCCATCGAGCGCTGGAAGCGGGTCAGCAGGTAGAAGGTCACGACGATGGGAAAGCCGACGGCGGATATGGCCGTCAGGACGGTCTGTTCCATGGCCGGCCCCATCAGGCGATGATGCTCGTGTCATCGACCGACTGGAGATAGGCTTTCTTAACGCCGATGACAGGCGAGCCATCGACGAGGAAGGCTTTGCTGGCGACAGCCGCGTCGATGAAGGCGTTGATATCGGCTGCGGCGACGTCTTCACGCGGATGCGCTACCGTGATGGTGCTGGTTTTGCCGTTTTCGAGGTTCATGACGATTTTAAGCGTTGCTTTCATGGGTAGGTCTCCTTTCTAGACGATGGTTACTCGGCGATGAGGTCACTGGCATCCTGACGGACGACAGCGGCGACGGTGTACTCCTGCAGGCGGCCGAGTTTTGCGCCAAGCTCATAGGCCTGCTCGTCGCCGATGGCCGGATTCAGGTTGCGGAATACGCGCTGGGCGTATTTGTCCTTGCCAGCCATCGTCTGCCCGGTGATGACCTTGAGGATGAGTTTGCTCGTGGTGTTTTCACGTTTTGCCATAGAGATTACTTCCTTTCTATATAAATGATGGTTTGAGGAGCTCCTTTCACTTATAGTACATAGAGGAAGCGGGGGAAAAAGCAACCTAACGAATTGATAAAATATTTTTTACTATAGATCAATCACGGGCCGCTCAAGTATAGTCATTGTATTGACAGTAAATATATAACAGCTATAATATATATTAAGGGAGGCGATATTATGGCAAGTGCAACGACAAGCATGAGCATTCGAATGGATCGTGTGGTAAAAGAGCAGGCTCAACAACTTTTCAAGAGTCTCGGCATGGATATGACAACGGCTATCAATATCTTTCTACGGCAAGCATTGATACGCAAAGGACTTCCTTTTGAAGTTACTGCCGAAGGAGCAGATTCGGTTTTGATGCAGAAATTGGCCGAAGCTGAGGCCGATTCCGATATTCACGGCCCCTTTCATACCGTACAGGCATTAATGGATGACCTCAATGCTGACGATTGAATACCCTTCTATTTTTAAGAAGGACTATAAACGCGCCTTAAAGCGCGGCTGTAATCCCAAACATTTTGAAGCAGTTGTCCATTTGCTTCAAAATCAACAACCCTTACCCGAAAAGTATCGTGACCATGCTCTTACCAATTCACGGAACTTTAAAAACGTTCGTGAATGCCACATTGAACCCGACTGGCTGCTAGTATACCAAGTCATTGATGAACGATTAGTATTGAAGCTTATGCGAACAGGTACACACAGCGATTTATTCTGAAAATATCTTTCCTATAGTAAAAAGCTGGACAAGATTCCCTTGAATCTTGTCCAGCTTTTTCTTTTAAAATTTACGCGCTGACAGTTTCAGTTGTAAGCTCCGCGGCTGGATCAGCATCTTCACGTACTCGGCCATTAAGGCGATATTTGATGGTGAGGACGAGCAGGCCGGAGAGCAGCATGAAGGCGCCCATGATGTAGTAGCCGAGGTCGAAGCTGCCGGTCGTTGTCTTGACCCAGGCCATCATATTCGGGCCGACCCAGCCGCCGATGTTGCCGCAGCTATTGATGAGCGCGACAGAGGCTGCGGCCGCAGGCCCTGTGAGAAACGTGGTCGGGATCGTCCACCAGATGCCCATGGCGGCATGGATGCCTATGGCTGAGAGGCAAACGAGGAAAAGCGCCATGCCAAGGCTGCCGGCATGCGGCGAGCAGGCAAGGCCGACAGCGCCGACGAAGAGTGCGCCCGCCACATGCCAGACTTTATCGCCTGTGCGCGTGGAGGTATGGCCAAGGATGACCTGCACGACGAGCGCGGCAGTCATCGGGATGGCGATGGCGCCGCCCAAAAGCGAGGTTGAAAGGCCTGAGAGCTCTTTAAGCACGGTCGGCATCCAGAAGTAGAAGCCCCAGAAGCCGACAACCCAGAGGAAGTAAATCAGGCAGAGCTTGAGCACCTTCGGATCTTTGAAGGCTTTGAGCACCGTGTATTTCTTGCGGCCCTGCATGCGGGCCTGTTCTTCGTTGAAGTTGTCCGTGAGGTATTTCTTCTCGGCAGCTGAGAGCCAGCTGACCTGGTCGGGACGGTCCTTGACGCCGAAGAAGAAGAACACGGCAAAGGCAAGCGCCGGTACGGCCTCCAGGATGAAGAGCTCCTGCCAGCCATGCATGCCGAAGAACGACGTCTCCAAGAGGACGCCCGCCAGCGGCGCGCCGATGATGTTGCTGAGCAAGAGGCTCGTGAGCATCAGGCTCGTGGCGCGGGAGCGCTCGCCAGCCGTGAACCAGCGCGGGAAGAGCACCGAGTAGATGACAGGATAAAGGCTTGCCTCCGATGCGCCCAAGAGGAAGCGACAGAGGTAGAAATGGAACTGCGTCGTCATAAAGGCCATCGCCACGCAAACGAGGCCCCAGGTGAACATGATGCGGGCAATCCACTTGGTCGCAGAGAATTTCGCCGCGACGAGCGAGCCGGGAATCTCGAAAATCAGATAGCCGACAAAGAAGATACCGGCGCCCGCACCGAATACCTCCGGCGTAATCCACGGCAGATCCTGCGTCATCGTGAGCTTGGCATAGGCCACATTGACGCGGTCGATGCAGGCGATGATGGAGACCAAAAATACCGGCAGGACGATGCGCAGGTCACGCCTGCGCTTGAGACTGGCGAAATCGATGTTTTCCATGATAATACCTCCTAAAATAAAAAATGTCCGTCCCGATAAAGGGACGGACGATATATCCGCGTTACCACCCAGATTCCATAGCCTTGCGGCCATGGCGCTCTACAACGTACTCTGGCAGTATCCGTGCAATCCTGTCTATGCAAAGCATGCAATCAACGTACCATCATACGCGGCACCTGTAACGGGGTGCTGCCGTGGCCGCTTACTGACAGCCCGCAGGGCCGCCGTTCAGCGCCATGTCTCGGAGATGATTTTCTGCTCCCGCTGTACTACCGGCTTTCACCATACCCGGCTCGCTATGCGTCTCACCGCGAGCATACTCTTTCTCGTCATCAACTGTGTGCATTATGTGTTTTGTTGTTTACATCTTACGCATAATACAATAGCACTGATATGTAAAGTTGTCAACTATAAATTCGTCGAGCTCATCGTTGCTCCGTTAATCGTCGGTGTGCTGCTCAAATTATTTGAGTGGTGGTTGACGCACTAAGGTTAACCAAAAACGTAGAATCCCCGCCAATCTCCTGCCAGCAAAAAAATACTTTTATGCCAGGCGGTGCTTCGTGGTATAATGTGTTGTGGCAGTGCATATGTTGTCAAGACAGTACACTTTGTGATTGACAATATGTCAACTATGCGCTATTATGTAAAACATATAATAATACTAGGAATTGGGAGGAAGACGCTTATGATTAAGCTCTCTCATATAGAGAAGACTTATGACAGCCCCGCTGGGCCGGTCGCAGCGCTCAAAGGCATCGACCTTGAGATTGCGCGCGGTGAGATTTTCGGCATCATCGGCCTATCCGGCGCGGGCAAATCGACGCTCGTACGCTGCATCAACATGCTCGAGCGGCCGACGGCCGGGCAGGTATTCGTCGACGGCAAGGAGCTTACGGCGATGGATGCGGCCGAGCTGCGAAAGACCCGCAAGGACATCGGCATGATTTTCCAGCATTTCAACCTGCTCTCGTCGGCAACAGTCTACGAGAATATCGCCTTTCCGCTGAAGCTTGCAGGAATGTCCGCAGACAAAATCCGCGAAAAGGTCGAGCCGCTGTTGAAACTCGTGGGGCTTGAGGCTAAGGCCAGCCAGTATCCGTCGCAGCTCTCTGGCGGCCAGAAGCAGCGCGTCGGCATCGCCCGCGCGCTCGCCAGCGAACCGAAGGTACTGCTCTGCGACGAGGCCACGAGTGCCCTTGACCCGCAGACGACCAAGGCCATCCTCGAGCTCATCCGCGCTATCAACCGCAAGCTGCAGCTGACCGTCGTGGTCATCACGCACGAGATGCAGGTCATCAAGGACATCTGCGACAAGGTTGCCGTCATCGACCAGGGCGTCATCGCCGAGCAAGGCTCAGTCATCGACATCTTCACGAATCCGCAGCAGCCGATCACGAAGGAATTCATCAGCGTGCTGCTCTCCAATGACCTGCCAGCGGCTTTCCGTGGCGGCAGGATTTCGGCTGAGCCCATCGAGGATGCCTATCTTTTGGTACGGCTGACCTTCATCGGCGAGAGCGCCGATGATCCGGTGCTGGCCGGCATGATAAGGAAGTTTCCCGACGTTGAGACGACCATGCTCTTCGGCAATCTCGACCAGATCCGTGCCACGCCTTTCGGCCGCATGATCGTGGGGCTTACCGGCCCGCACGAGCGCGTACAGGCAGCGCTGGAATACCTGCGCACCAAGGAACTCAAGGAGGAGGTGATTGGCTATGTCCGCAGACATGATACCACTGCTGTCTAAGGCCCTTGGCGAGACGGTCTATATGGTCGCCGTCTCGATGGTCATCGCCTCTGTCATCGGCGTGCCGCTCGGCGTGCTGCTGCATACGACGGGCAAGGGACAGATCCTGGCCGCACCGGCGTTCAACCGCGTGCTCGGCTCGATTGTCAACGCCATCCGCTCGATTCCTTTCATCATCCTGATGGTCGCCATCATCCCGCTGACGCGCGCCATCGTCGGCAGCGCGATTGGCACGACAGCGGCCATGGTACCGCTCGTCATCGCCTCGATTCCGTTCATCGGCCGCCAGGTCGAGACCTCGCTCAAAGAGGTTCCCTACGGCCTCATCGAAGCCGCGCAGTCCATGGGCGCCACGCCGTTCCAGATCATCTGGAAGGTCCTGCTGCCAGAGTCGCTGGCCAGCATCACCGCCCAGCTTACGACCGTCATCATCAGCCTCGTCGGCGAATCGGCCATGGCCGGTGCCATCGGCGGCGGCGGCCTTGGTGACCTCGCCATCCGCTACGGCTACCAGCGCTTCCGTCCGGAAGTCATGATTGCCACGGTCGTCATTCTCATCGTACTCGTCCAGCTTGTCCAATTCATCGGCAACACGCTTGCCCGCAAGCTGGATAAGAAATAAAAGGGGGAATTATTTATGAAGAAAATCGTATCACTCATCGGTGCGCTCATGGTCGCAGCACTGGCCTTTGCCGGCTGCGGCGGCAGCAATAGCACGAGCTCGGGGACAGACGCTGTCGCCCAGAACTCCTCGGGCATGAAAACGCTGAAAGTCGGCGCTACGGCCGTCCCGCATGCCGAGATTCTCGAGGTCGTCAAACCGCTCTTGGAAAAGGACGGCATCAAGCTCGATATCGTCGAGTTCAACGACTACGTCCAGCCGAACCTGGCCCTCAACGACAAGGAACTTGACGCCAACTTCTTCCAGCATGAGCCGTATCTCAAGAACTTCATGGAAGAGCATAAGGAAGTCAAGCTTGTGAACGCCGCTGGCATCCATATCGAGCCGATGGGCATCTACTCCAAGAAGGTCAAAGACCTCAAGGAGCTCAAAGACGGTGCTGCCATCGCCATCCCGAACGACCCGACCAACGGCGGCCGCGCCCTGCTGCTCTTGCAGAAAGCTGGTCTCTTGAAGCTCAAGGACGGCGTCGGTGAGAAGGCTACGGTCCAGGATATCGCCGAGAACGCGCATAACTTCAAATTCCAAGAAGTCGAGGCTGCCCAGGTTCCGCGCACGCTCGAAGATGTTGATGCTGCCGTCATCAACACGAACTACGCGATGCAGGTAAACCTCGTCCCGACCAAAGACGCCCTGATCATGGAGGACAGCACCTCCCCGTACGTCAACATCCTCGCCGTACGTGAAGGCGACAAAGACCGCCCGGAAATCCAGGCCCTCATCAAGGCCCTGCAGAGCCCGGAAGTCAAAGCCTTCATCAACGATAAATACAAAGGCGCCGTCGTCCCGGCATTCTAAGCCACGACAGTGACAGAAATCATAACAAACCGCCGGACGGAAACCACAACCCAGTGGATTCCGTCCGGCGTTTTTGCATTCGCTGTTTATTTTTATCCTCAATTCTGATGCATGTAATCTCCTCTCTTCTTTAAGCGCGAATGTACTGCGTTCTATTGCCTGCCTTCTGCATAATCAGGGCCCCTTCATCACACATCTTCGCTAATATTGAATATGCTTTGGAGTTCCTACTGACAATGCTGCCTCCACATCCTTACGGGTAATGCTGCCTTGTCTTTTCACAAGCCCCATTACAATTTCTTTTTCGGTCTCTGGTTGATAGGATATCACTTTTTCTGATTGCTCATCGATATTAAGATTAAACAGCGTGGTCTTAAATGCTCCTTGTGCTGATTCAAAAACAGGCTGCTTCTCACTATTTTTGTATAATGCCTTGATACGTTTTGAACCATCATCATTTATCCCAATATAAAAGGTTCCCCCCTCTGCATTAGCAAAAGCAATAATATCTTTGCGAAGCTCCTGAACGTATATCCGTCTGTACTCCACATCTACATTTTCCCGATTGGCCACAACTCGCTCCTTTCTCCTTCTTTCTCTTTCTTTCTCTTTCTCATTATAAATAAAAGTGAAAGAAAGCAAGTAATTAAAGAGACTCGCATGGCTTTGCGCCAATGCGGGGCTCTTTAGTTTTCGGATTTATCAGCGATTGTTCAGCTGCTGCAAAGGATCCGGGCCGTACTGATTCGGCCCCTCAGTCCCTTTCGCAAACAGCAAATATATTCCCCAAGGAACATTGGCATAAGGAATGAGGAAAATCAATGACAGCCAGCCAGTCTTGTCCAGATCATGCAAACGGCAGGCAGAAATAAAGTACGATGCTACGACAAAGGGAATCGAGCCTAACCCACAAAGCACCACAGCCCCTTCTTCATTTCCAAGGAAGACGCCGCTTTCAAACTCCTTCTATCAATATGGAATGCCGTTGCGCAGCTTTGCTTTGACAATACGCCGCACAGAAGCATCAATCTGATCTTTATCCAATTCGCCATTCTCATAGGCTTCGAGCAGGCCGAGGTAGACATCGGTCTCATGCGGATACTCATGGCACATCATGACGATATCCACGCCAGCTTTGACGGCCTTGACCCCGATATCGCGGTAGCTGCCGTATTTCGCTACCGCTCCCATCTCGAGGTCGTCGGTAATGATAAGGCCGTTATACCCCATCTTTTCGCGCAAAAGCCCGGTCACGATGGCATGCGACTGGCTGGCTGCATTCTCCTTATCGAGCTGCGGATATTTCAGATGTGAGACCAGGATAAAGAAATCCTGGTCGGCCTTCTCATCAATCAGCGCCTGGAAGGGCTTGAGGTCGGTCTTAAACAGCGTATCTTCCGTCACATCGATACTCGAAATATCCTGATGCGAGTCAACCGTACCGCGGCCAATGCCTGGGAAATGCTTGAGCGCATAGATTTCCCGCGAGGACTCGTAGCCCTGCGCCGCTGCTTTAACGAATTTCACGACTGTATCGGGGTCCTGGCTATAGGAACGCGTGTCATTTGCGCCCACATCTGCTACGGGCGCAAAATTGACATGGATACCCAGATCCTTGAGCGCCGCTCCCGTTTTCCTTGCCCAGGCCTCGACGGCTGTCGTCTCGCCAGCATTCCCCAGCTCCTGCTGGGACGGTGGCGGCTCGATGAAGTTTTTGCCCCGGACAACCCGTCCCCCCTCTTCATCGATAGCGATAAAAAGCGGCACAGGCTGCCCCGCATCGCTTGCCGCCTGCTGCAGGTCAGCGGTAAGCTTGGCCGTCTGCTCAGCCGTCTGCAGGTTGCGGTCAAACAGGATGATATTGCCGATATGATACTGGCTCAGCATATATTTGGCATCATCGGTGATCTCCGTGCCATGAATGCCTATCATCACCATCTGCCCGAGCTTTTCCTTATAGCTCATATTGGCGACAATAGCATCAACCTTGTCATCAAGCGTCTGCGGCTTCTCAGCAGCCTTATCCGCCCCCTGGCCACAGCCTACAGCGACGGCCACCCCCAGCGATATAAGCCCCATAGCCAGGCTCTTTATCCATTTATTACGCTTCATTGCTTTATCCCTCGATTAATATTGTTCTTCATTGACGAAAAAAAAACATCTTGGTATAATGAGTATAGAAAAGATGCTATACACGGGAACAGTCAGCCCGAACATATAATGTACGAATTAACCGCCTAGTTTTCCAGACATGGGGCGGTTATTTTCGTGTGTTCAAGTCTTTACCAATCATATAGCCGAAACTAAAGACGGCAATCGTATAGCCTGTTACAGCTAACATTGACTCTATTGTCATACGACATCCCTCCTCTTGCATATTTCCCCAAGGGGACTCTATGTCATCGGAGGGTCACAGTCCCTCCGCAGAGGGCTAACCGCTTCCTGTGTGATAGCACCACGAATATTATAACACAAAACGCCGGGCCGAAACCACAAATTAAATGGTTTCGGCCCGGCGTTTCCTTTACCTTTATTTGCTGAAGAACAGCGCGTAATACCCGTTGACAAAGATGACGAGTACGATAAGCGACAAGATCCACGTCACGTAGAACCGCACGCAGGTTGAGAAAGCCGTGCCCTTGCCGGTGTTGGCCTCCTTGATGAAGTTATCCCAGCCCTAGCCGTAGCGGCTCGTGCAGAAGGCAAGATAAACGAGCGCGCCGAGCGGCAGCAGGTTGTTGCTGACGAAGAAGTCCTCGAGGTCAAGCACGCACGGCAGCGACACCAGGATAAAGCCCAGACGGGTCGAAAAACTTCCCCTTGATTCCAATAAAGCACCTTCTCTGCAATAATATAAACTGTCATGTGCCAGCATGTACGCTCTAAAAGTTTACAATGATACACACGCACTAATAATTACCTATCTATATTACCGCATTGGTCGAATTTTGTCCAGCAGAGAACGACACCCATTGCTAACGTCCATATATGTAACCTCAAAATTACCCGTATACCAAGGATCAGCCACCTCACGCGCCTCACCAGCATACGCAAGCAGCAAATGGCACTTGCCCTGCGGATCGCCGTCTGTAAGTCGTGATAAATCACGCATATTCTCATCATCCATCGCAATAATCAGGTCGTATTCATCATAATCCGTGCGCCGGATCTGCCGTGCCTGCCGTGGCGTGAACGGCACACCATGCGCGCGCAGCACCCGCTTCGTCCCTGGATGCGTGTCACTGCCAATCTCATCCGTGCGGCAGGCCTTCGACTCCACAAGGATCTCCTCCGCAAGCCCCGCCTTTGCCACCATATCCTTCATCACAAACTCCGCCATCGTCGACCGGCAAATATTGCCGTGGCAGACGAATAATATTTTTTTCATCTCCAATACTCCTTATCACATAATGATAGTCCAACTTTTGATCCGCATCTCCTTTTCTCTCCTCATTAAGCGAGAATATACTGCGTCCTGATACCGTTCTCACTTAACGGCTGCGACGAAGCCCCACGACGTACATAAACTCCATTGGATTTTAAGCCCTTATCCTTAATATAGTATTGGCAAAAGCGATAATATCTTTGCGAAACTCCCGAACATACGTACGCTCGTACTCCACATCTACATTTTCCCTCATCCACCGCTTCGCCTTTCCCCTTCCCCAGAGGGGAAGGCTTAGGAGGAACGTGTGAGCACATCTTTAATAAGCAAAATTCGTTTCTAATTGACAGTATTGTAATCTCAATGCTAAAATACAATAAAAGGAAGGTGGTGCAAAAATCATATGAAAATGACAGTCGCAAAAGAACTTATAATATCTCAACCCGAAGACAAGCTACTGATAGCACACGAATTATTTCTGCAAATAAGAGGACGAGTTACCAAGGAAGCCTATGCAAAAACGTTATCGCGAATGGTGAACTACGGAGTTTTGCGACGGTTAGGAAAAGGTGTTTACTACCGCCCGCAAAAAACACGTTTTGGCCAGCTGCCAATCAGCAACAAAGAAGTGGAGTCCTATTACATGAGCAACAATAAAGGAATGCTTATAGGCTATAAAATGTATAATCGGCATGGACTGACCACACAAGTTGCCAAGCGGACAGAAATACTTACAACTATGGCTACAAGCAAGACGCAAAAGCTAAACAACGATTTCTTCATCGTAAAAGCAAAGACCCTGCTCACTCCTAAAGTTCGCCACGCTATAGAAATGCTGGAAATCATGCAGCATGCCCGACAGATTGAGGATCTGAATACCAACATGCTAGGCCGGTATGTAGAAAGATTCGCCAAAAGCTATGACAACGAAACGATGGAACAAATTTTGCATCTCCCTAACCATGGGTACAAGAAATCTACGATTGCATCAATAGCCTCCATTCTTGACTTCTGGAAAGTACCACACACTCTCTCCAGGCATATCTCAAAAAAATCGAGGTATACCTCTATGATGGCGGAGGAAATATATGCAACTGCATAATGATAATCAAATATTCGAACAGCTGCAACGAGCAACAAGCGAATTTATCGGAGTACCGGCCGAGGCCATAATGAGGGATTACTACATCGTTCTGTTATTGCAACGGCTTGAGCAAAGCATTTATGCTGAAAATTGTGTGTTCAAGGGCGGAACTTCGCTTAGCAAATGCTATCCTGGGTCTATCAATCGTTTTTCTGAAGACATTGACTTAACATACCTGCCGCCTAAAACAGAGCAGCTTAGTGACAAGCAATATGGACGACGGATAAAACAGATTGAAAAAATGATGGCAGATGGCTTTGCGTCGCAAAAAGACAGCGAATCCAATAACCGAAGCAAAGCACTGTATATCCTCCTAAACGAAGAGAGCAAGATAAAACTTGAGATAGGTAGCTCTGTAGTTCCGCAACCATACGCTAAAAAATGTATCAAATCATACATTCACGAATATCTTGAGCACATACAGGCTATGGATGTCATAGAGGATTATGGGCTTCAAGAAGTACATATCAATGCGCTTTCGATAACCCGTACATTTCTTGACAAAATAATGGCGGTGAAAAGACATTCCATATGCGGCAAAATAGAGAACAAGGCCAGGCACATCTATGATGTTGTCAGCCTGTTTCCCAGGAAGGACATTCAGGAATTCCTAAAAAATACGCAAGAACTGCAACCATTATTGCGGCTTACCAAAGATGCGGATACCTACTATACAGAAAAAAGAAACATAGATACAGACTACGATCCATCAGGCCCATATGCTTTTCCGATATGGGAAAGCGATTTCTTAAAAGCGAAAGACAGCTATGAAAAATTACACAAAAATTTGCTATACACGAATCAGAAACAAGATTTCAAGCAGGCAGTAAAAGTCTTCAGGAAAATAAATGACATCTTTGCCTCCATGAGAGAATAATCCTGAACCGAAATCAAATTACGGCACGCAACAAAGGCCTCCGCGAATGCGGAGGTCTTTGTTTTTGTTGTTGCTAGTGCAAGGCTTTTTTACAATATGCTTTCTGTCGGCTGAATATTTCACATCCTACAGCTAAATAGCCCTTACGAAAAGCTCCTTAGAGGAGCGTCCCTTGGCACATCCCGCATAATAACAGCTCATACAGACACTCCATGACGCCTGCGTTTAACTAAGCAATGTGGGTAGGATTCTCATATATTGTCGCATATAAGTATAGCAATATACAATGCAATTACCATGGAATAATACCACTCATTTTATTCCCAATATGCTAACGCTCTGCTTATTTATCGACATTATCCGTTTGACTTATACGTGGTAATGTAACATCTTTTTTCAAAGTCAACGCCTCATATTTTTCATCAAACACTTTGTTGATCTTACAAAAATATTTTATTATATTCTTCATATTTGTACTAGAAGCATTGTACGTATCATCACCCACAGGACTGTTCTGTAATATTCTTTTTATGTTTCCATGTAAATATTTCGATTCCAAATCAATATCAAAATAATAATAAATAGCTGCTAATATGATAGAAACCCCTGTGTGGAACTTAGTCGATCTATTATCATCGCCCTTAAATACTGCCGTAGAAAATGGATACTCAACATCTTGGGATAAACGAAGCATAAACTGATTAAATGCTAAAAATTTTTCTTTAATCTTATCGATGTTTTTTTCTTTCCCAATCCTATAAAGCGTAGCTTGATCGGACAAGAACTTATCAGCAATCTCAACTCCATCTTTTGCCTGAATAGTTAATCCGTTCAATAAAACATTCATAATAATACATAATTCTTGATGGTTACGTTGTTTGTTTTTCCTATCAGCTGTAATATTATAAATCTTCCAGTACTGACTATATTCGATTTTTTTCGTTGCATTATCAACTACATCATTTAAAAATCTTGTAATATAAACGCTGGCATTTGAATAATATGTAGCCATTGACATTTCATGTTTTTCCAAAGGTTTGGTATTTCGATTATACCTTTTAAATAACTCAATTTCCATTTCATCATCATCAAATGTTTCAAATTCAAGTACTGAAAGATGACTGCCCAATATTTTGAATTTCGTTTCTTTGTCCAATTGAGAGAACTTTTTATTCTTGTACTTTTCATTGTCTTTCAATAATTCTAAATCCGACAATGCATACTTATCCTTTATAAACCTATAAATAGCAGTTAATCTATGTTGCCCATCCATCACATGTCGTAATTGCATTTCATTATTATTAGTTTTTACTAAAAAAATTTCAGGGATGGGAATATTTAAAATTATAGACTCTATGATAGAACTCTCTTCTCCCACCTTAGACCGATATTCTCTTTGATAGTCAGGGCTCAAAATAATACCCTGAAAATATTCTAATTGTTCAACATCAGACATGACCGATTCTGTACATCTAAGAAACTTTTCTCCCTTGTCAATAAAATTAATCATATCCTGTATCGATATCAATGGGCGTGTATATTTAACATTAACAGGTAACTTCATTGTAATCAGTCCTCACATATTATTCTTCATGAATTTTATGGTCTTTACAACATTATCTTTGTCTGGATATATATTTTCAAATGTTATTCCCAAACTAAATAAATCCTTTAATATTCGTTCTTTACATTCTTTATCAATTAATACAATTTTAGTATATCTACTAAGTAGTAATTTCAAATCCCCACCAGAAGCAACTTTCAAAAAGCAACCTTTTTGAAAATGAATTCGTTCATTTGAATTTCCAACCTTTATAAAGTAAGATTTATCACTATACTTCTTCTCTTTCCCCTCTCTATCATTTTCATTTGAAAAATCTACCAGTTTTACCTCTTCTTTTATTACATCCATATTATACGACATTGCATCTACAAAATATACAATAGAATGTTGTATATTATACTCGTACTCTTCAACCGCAAACAGCAGCGATATCAAGTGAGCCTCTGTAAAGTCTAAATAATTAGTCGGGAGGCCAAAATGTTGCGCATACGCTCTAATTTCCTCAACAGATTTTCTATTAAGCGACTCATCATAGAATGATACCTTCTGCTTGAATTCAGTCTCTAAAATCGCAGAATGACTCGCATATTCTCCTGAATAAATTCTATGTAAAGACGGCTTCAATTCAAAAGTACAATCTTTTTGACCACGAGAAACATAATTATATTCACAATCTAAACTAGCAATAAACTCAACATATTCACTCACACTTTTTATTACCGTAATGTTCTCAATAGGAATCCCTAATTCCTTGGATATCGTCTCTCTTGCGTTATCTATTTTCCACTTTCTAATTCCGTTTACTTTTTTTCTTAATTCATCGCTATCACAATAGGAATACTCAAGCTTCACCTTGCCATTATCAATAATAATCTCATCTGGCGCAGCCACTTCTGAAAACAATTCTAATAAATAGCTTTTTTCTTCATCACGTTTCTCTGTTTCATTTTCATCTGCATATTTTTTTATGGACTGTTCCATCTTAATTCTATTAATTATTTTCTCTATTTGGGTATTGTTTGTGTTTTTTATCGCTCCCTTTATACTATCTGAAATGTCATTATCAGAATATTGAATTAATTCAGAGAGATCACCTGTTATCGCATTCTCTATTTTATTTAAAGATACATCCTCATCCGAGATATCATTACTTTCCAGATATTCTACTAATTCCCTTACTATCTTTATCATCTTTATGTCTCCCTGTATTTTCATACAAAACGCCTATCTCTTATATACGTACTCTCAAAAAGTTTTTGATGTATATTATACTCAATATTCCCCCATATATCATTTATACTCTTTTTTATCTTAGCGTATTGTCTCTATTTCTGCAATAAAAAAAAGAACTTATGCACATAATAAGCTCTAAGCATTTTAGGAAACTGTTTTATCACTTAACAGGGAGTGTAAAATAGTTTGTGTAAAATAATTTGCGCAAAGCTATTTTATGCCCCATACTGGGGTAATCAAGCATAGACAAGGAAGGTAACAATGGCAAAACGTAAAGATACACCGAATACCCCAGGCGAGCAGATTGCTCAACAGATTTTAGCTAACTACGACTTTGTGAACGCAGACGCAACACGGCAGGCATTTGCGGAACTTAAGAAAGACTGGTCTGCTTACCCCGGCGCTATAGCTGTATGGGAAAACAATTTCATCCATGTGGAGCAGCTCTTTAACTATGGTAGTGCCGTACGTAAGGTTATGTACACGACCAATGCCATTGAGAGCGTCAATTCCAGCTTCCGTAAGGTCACGAAAAAAGGTGCCTTCCCGAATGACACCGCAGTATATAAAATTTTCTATCTGCGGATTCTAGAGCTCTACAAAAAATGGGAAAACCATCGAGTCCAAAATTGGGCAATGGTACGAAATCAGTTACTGATTGACGATCGAATGTCATCACTTATGGAACGTTACGATATAGGCTATTAATTTTATTTACACAAACTTATTGGCACACCCCAGTATAACACAAAATACTGGACAACAGCGATTAAGTCAGTCCTTTTCAATACACAAAAAGACCTCCGCGGATGCGGAGGTCTTTGGTTTTGTTGTTGCTATTGCTAATCGTTAGATTAGAACAGGAACTCAACGCGGCCGAACAGCGTGTTGTACTTTGGCTTATTGCCATTCTGACCGATTGCTGCGCCGTTACCATACTGAATCTGCGTAACAACGTTCTTCAGAGCTGTGTACTTAACACCAATCTCGAAGCCTTTGTACGCACGGCTTACAACATCATACGTCGGATGCAGAGCAGCACCGGAGCCGAGGTAACGGTAGCCTACCCAAGCACCCCAGGAGCCTTTGTTCTCCGGCTGAGCCTCTTTGTAGTTCAGCGTATAAGCAAAAGCCGTTTTGCTCTCAACCGGATGTTTCTCCATATCAACGCTGCCGCGAGCATAAACTGCATCAAGGGCAATATTCTTGTCGAACTTGTAGCCAGCACCAACAGACCAAACGTTGTCTTTAACCGTCTCAGCTGCTTCACCACGAGCAGCAGCCCGCGTTGCGCTCTCATGGATGCCGAAATGCTGGAAGCCAGCACGTGCGGACAGCTTGCTGACACCATAGTTCAAGCCGATGCCATAGTAATCCGTCTGCTCACCAACAAGCACAGTGCCTGCCGTCTTCATGAGCGTATCATTGTTTACACGGCCAGCAGCCAGCGTAGCTTTGAGCTCTTTGCCGAAGGATACCTCAGCACCGGAGAACGTATCATCGAATACTACATCGTTAGCAATCGAGTTGCCGAACTTACCGAGTTTTACCTGGAAGTTCTTGTAGTCACCCTGTGCCCAGACACGTTTGAGTTTGACATTGTCCTGTGCCGTATCATCGCTCAGGTCGATCGTAGCATCGAGACGAGCATTTACATGCCAGTTGCTGTTGACCTCAGCGGACGGCTCGAGACGGAACAGAACCGTATTGTCATTATCATTTCTGTTAGCCTCAGAAGATTTAGCCTCAAAGTGTTTACGCGTGAACGTGTACTCAGCTTTGCCGTTCCATTTAACCATGTCAGCATTGCGCTCGAGGTTAGCAACGCGAACGCCGAGGTTGTTCAGCTCGTCAGCGAACTCTGCAGCGAGTTTGTCAACGAGAGCTTTATCAGCGCCGGACGTGCTCTTTGCCATAGCTTTTGCTACCATCTGAGCCATCTCATAACGCGTGATGTTGCGGTCGCCTTTGAACGTGGAATCGCCGTAACCTTCGATTACGCCGTCAGCTGCGAGCTGAGCAACAGCATCGTATGCCCAGTGGTCAGCCGGTACATCGGAGAACGGATTTGCAGCAGCGAAAGTCGTGCTAGCTGCGCCAACAACCAGTGCGGTCGTCAGAGCGGATACGAGAGTCTTCTTCATGAAAAACTCCTCCTTAAATAGTATGATTTTGTTCAAATCTCCATCAAAGGAAGCTCATGAGTGTCCATGTTTCCTCAGATTCCCTTGATAAATCCTTAAACAATTCTTATCATATCATAATCAATACTTAATTGTAAATATTTAATAAAAAACTAATTACAATTACGACAAAAAGACCTCCGCAAATGCGGAGGTCTTTTGCTTATTGTAACTATACTAATCGTCCGATTAGAACAAGAACTCAACACGGCCGAACAGCGTGTTGTAGTTGTGATGGTCGCCAGCACCGATCTTGGAGCCGTTACCATACTGAACCTGCGTGACAACGTTCTTCAGAGCCGTGTATTTAACGCCAATCTCGAGGCCTTTGTAGCCAACGCCAACGACATCATACGTCGGATGCATAGCAGCGCGATTGCCGAGGAAGCGATAGCCAGCCCAAGCCCCCCAGGAGCCTTTGTTCTCCGGCTGTGCTTCTTTATAGCTCAGCGTATAAGCGAAAGCCGTCTTCTGAGCATCCTGGTCTTTGACATTGGAACGAGCATAAACAGCATCAAGAGCAACGTTCTTGTCGAACTTGTAGCCTGCACCAACGTTCCATACGCCGATCGACTGGCTCTCTCCAGCAGTGAAAATCGGTTCACGTGGTAGTGTTGCTGTATAATTACCGGTGAACTCCTGCATATCATGCATACGGAAATGCTGATAGCCAGCACGAGCAGACAGTTTGCTAGCAGCATCATAATTTACACCAATGCCGAAGTAATCTGCAGTGCCAGTCTTCAGAACATCGTGATCTACACCTCTTGCAGCCTTCTCGGCTTTGTTCATTTCACTGATGTTGGAGAACGTGCCACCGTTTACGCGGCCAGCAGCAACCGTAGCTTTGAGCTGGTTACCAAACGTTACCTCAGCACCGGAGAACGTGTCATCGAAAACAACATCGTTAGCAATCGAGTTGCCGAACTTACCGAGTTTTACCTGGAAGTTCTTGTAGTCGCCCTGTGCCCAGACACGTTTGAGTTTAACGTTGTCTTCTGCAGTATCATCGCTCAGGTTGATATTTGCATCGAGACGAGCATTTACATGCCAGTTGCTGTTGACCTCAGCGGACGGCTCGAGGCGGAACAGAACATTGTTATCATTCGTCTCTCTGTTGTCCTGGCTGCTCTGACCTTCATAGTGATTACGCGTGAACGTGTACTCAGCTTTGCCGTTCCATTTAACCATGTCAGCATTGCGCTCGAGGTTAGCAACGCGAACGCCGAGGTTGTTCAGCTCGTCAGCGAACTCTGCAGCGAGTTTGTCAACAAGAGCTTTGTCAGCGCCGGACGTGCTCTTTGCCATAGCTTTTGCTACCATCTGAGCCATCTCATAACGCGTGATGTTGCGGTCGCCTTTGAACGTGGAATCGCCATAACCGTCGATTACACCGTCAGCTGCGAGCTGAGCAACAGCATCGTATGCCCAGTGGTCAGCCGGTACATCGGAGAACGGATTTGCAGCAGCAAACGTCGTGCTAGCTGCGCCAACAACCAGTGCGGTCGTCAGAGCGGATACGAGAGTCTTCTTCATGAAAAACTCCTCCTTCAATAGATATATTTTGTTTGATTCTCCATCAAAGGAAGCTCATGAGTGTCCATGTTTCCTCAATCTAATCCTTTAATGGCTTTCTCAAACGACTCTTATCATATCATAACTTAGGTTTAATTGTAAAGATTTAATTGAAAATTTGTTTCAATATTGACCGAGGGGAAGGCTTTTGGGCACACAAAAAGACCTCCGCGAATGCGGAGGTCTTTGATTTGCGTGTAGCTATTGCTAATCGTTAGATTAGAACAGGAACTCAACGCGGCCGAACAGGGAGTTGTAGCCGTGATGGTCGCCAGCACCGATCTTAGCGCCGTTACCATACTGGAGCTGCGTAACAACGTTCTTCAGAGCCGTGTATTTCACGCCGATTTCGAAGCCTTTGTAGCCACGCTCAACGACATCGTACGTCGGATGGAGAGCTGCGCCCTCACCGAGGTAACGATAGCCTACCCAAGCACCCCAGGAGCCTTTGTTCTCCGGCTGTGCGCCTTTGTAGTTCAGCGTATAAGCAAAGGCCGTCTTGTTCTCCTCATACTGCTTATCAACGCTGCCACGAGCATAGACTGCATCAATGTTAACGTTCTTATCGAACTTGTAGTTGGCACCAACGGACCAAACGTTGTCCTTAATCGTCTTAGCATCCAACACACGATGATGCTGATGAATGCCGAAATGCTGATAACCAGCACGAGCCGTCAACTTGCTGCCGCCGTCATAGTTCAGACCGATACCATAGTAGTCCGTTTTAGCCCCGAAAACAGTTGCCTGCTTTGCAGTGCAATCAGCCAATGCAGACGGGATATCGAGAAGCGTCTCGTTGCTTACACGACCAGCAGCCAGCGTAGCTTTCAGCTGGTTACCAAACGTTACATCAACGCCGGAGAACGTGTCATCAAAGATAACATCGCTAGCAATCTTGTTGCCGAACTTACCAGCTCTAACCTGGAAGTTGTCATAGTCGCCCTGTGCCCATACGCGTTTGAGTGCAACATTCGTCGTCTCATCATCGCTCAGGTTATCCTTAGCATCAAGACGAGCCTTTACATGCCAGTTGCTGTTGACCTCAGCGGACGGCTCGAGACGGAACAGTACCTGATTCGTTCTGTCATCTCTATCCTCTGCAGCCGTCTTAGCCTCATGATGGAAGTTCTGGAACGTGTACTCAGCTTTACCGTTCCATTTAACCATGTCAGCATTGCGCTCGAGGTTAGCAACGCGAACACCGAGGTTATTCAGCTCATCAGCGAACTCAGCAGCGAGTTTGTCAACGAGAGCTTTGTCAGCGCCGGACGTGCTCTTTGCCATAGCTTTTGCTACCATCTGAGCCATCTCATAACGCGTGATGTTGCGGTCGCCTTTGAACGTGGAATCGCCATAACCTTCGATTACACCGTCAGCTGCGAGCTGAGCAACAGCATCGTATGCCCAGTGGTCAGCCGGTACATCGGAGAACGGATTTGCAGCAGCAAACGTCGTGCTAGCTGCGCCAACAACCAGTGCGGTCGTCAGAGCGGATACGAGAGTCTTCTTCATGAGAAACTCCTCCTTCTGTAAAATAGAATGAATTGGACTGTCCAGCCCACATCACAGGAGTCCTCATGAGTATCCATGTTTCCTCAGTCTCATCCTCTGATGCGTTTCTGAACTGGCCTTATCGTAGCATAAATAACTTTTAGGAACAAGCCCTCTAATTGAGAATAGTTCCCGCTAAAATCCGATTTTAATCTATTTTTCATAATCAAATACGACGAAACCGCATAAAATAAGGCCTCGCGGCAATTGCACCACGAGACCTTTGGTTAAATTATTTTTTTATTAAAATTGTTTTTAGAACATGAACTGGACGCGGCCGAAGACTTTCGATGCATCATTATCGCCTGCAATCGTCTTGCCGTTGAAGTATTTGAGGCTGGCTACCGTATTCTTGGCAACCGCATAGTTCGTGCCGACCTCCCAGCCTTTCGTGCCAGCCCAAGCGCCATCATAGGTCGGAGCGAGGGCTACGTTTTGGCCGAGGTTGCGATAGGCCACATAGGCGCCCCAGGAGCCAGCATTCTCCGGCGTTGCTCCCTTGTAGTCGAGCTCGACCGAGCCAGCTTTGGCGTATTTATCGGCCTGCGTATTCTGCGCATACATGCCGCCGAGGGCTACGTTGTTGTCGAATTTATACTTCGCATTAGCTGTCCAGATGCCAGCCGAGTCATGGTCGCCATAGCCAGCGGCTGCCTTGAAGGCATCCGTGCCGATGTAGTGGTAGCCTGCACCCAGGGACAGCTTATCCTTGTCGTACTGCAGGCCAGCACTGCCGACCGAGGCCGTCTCGTTGCCAGCACCGGCGATGTTAGCATTTACGTTGTTGGCATCGTTGAGTTTCCAGCGGCCGCCCTGGACCGTGAACTTCAGATCCTTGCCAGCGGTCAGGGCTGCACCAGACATCTGGCTATCGAGGATCGAGTTGCCATCGACCTGCATCGGCAGTTTACCAGCTTTGATGCTGAAGTTGTCGTAGTCGCCCTGCGCCCAGATGCGCTTGAGGTCGACAGTGCTCTCGCCATCGCCACTGACATCAAGGTCTGCATCGAGACGGGCATTGACATGCCAGTTATCGTTGACCTCAGCGCTCGGCTCGAGGCGGAGCAGCAGGTCATTGCTGTCGGTCTTTTCCTTAGCAACGTCCGTATTCGTGTAGGTGTAGCGAGCCTCGCCATTCCATTTTACCTTGTCGGCGTTGCGCTCGAGGTTGCTGACGCGGACGCCCATCGTGTTGAGCTCATCGGCAAACTCAGCAGCGAGCTTGTCGACGAGGGCCTTGTCGGCACCCGATGGGTTCTTGGCCATGGCCTTGGCGACCATCTGCGCCATCTCATAACGCGTGATGTTCTTGTCGCCCTTGAAGGTGTCATCGCCGTAGCCTTCGATGATGCCATCAGCAGCCAGCTGGGATACAGCATCGTAAGCCCAGTGATCAGATGGGACATCCGAGAACGGGTTCGTGGCAGCAAAAGTAGTCGAAGCAGCGCCGACAACCAGTGCCGTAGTCAGAGCCGAAACAATAGTCTTTTTCATGATAATCTCCTCCATTTCGTTAAACGAAAAGAAATAAAATCTTCTATCCTGGGGAAGTCCGGCGGAGCTCATGAGTTTCCTTGTTTCCTCAGTGCTCATCTATCCGTGCCCCTTTCCCTTAGGACACTTTCAGTATAATACTTGACTAAGTCAATTACAATTAACGAACCATTATTCTTTCGTTATGATTTGATTAGATAGTTTTCTAAGTCAACTATAAAAAAAGACGCCCCACTGCATCAACGAAAAAGCAGCGCCGGTTCCAACATTCCGACGCTGCTTACCTGCTCAGGCACTGCGGCTCATATGTATGATTTCAAAAATCTGCCTGCCCTATCCAATCGGGTATATCCATATAGCAAGAAAAGAAATTACACATTTATAAAACAGCGTGCTTTCCGCTATGCCCCCACTATGCTATGATATAGGTATCTTCGGCAGGTAGAGCCGCTCGCGCCGATCGGAAAAGACATCCATATTTTCCTTGATTTGCTGGCGCACGGCCAGCCGCAGGGTGCTTTGCAGGATCGTCTCCTGCTCACCTGCCTGCGCGAGGATCTCGCCCCAGGGATCGATGATGGCCGAGTGGCCGGCCAGCTGCAGATCGCCAGCTCCCGTGCCGGACTCGTTGCAGGCTACGACGAAAATCTGGTTCTCGATGGCGCGGGCCCGGATCAAAGTCTGCCAATGGATGAGCCGTGCCAGCGGCCAGGCGGCCGGTACGAACAGCACAGCCACACCCTCAAGGGCCAGACGGCGGGCGAGCTCGGGGAAGCGGATATCATAGCAGACCGCCAGCCCGCACTTGACCCCGTCGAGCGTAAAGGTCACGACGCTGTCGCCAGGCTGGAAGTCATCCTTCTCGCCGCTGGGCGTGAAGAGATGCGTCTTATGATAGGTCGTCGTCAGCCGGCCTGTGCGGTCAAAGACGTAGCAGGTATTGAATACCTGCCGGCCAATGGCATTGGCCACCGTCCCGCCAACGATGTTGACCTGATACCGCGCCGAAAGCTCGGCAAGCGCCCGCCGCGTCTGCGCGCCATCCGCATCGGCATAGTCAAGGATGGGCCGCGGATAGAAGCCAAGCCGCCAAAGCTCCGGCAGCAGCAGAACATCGGGACGCTGCGCCATAGCCTGCTCAGTCAGCCGGTAGAAATTCGCGATATTCTTTTCAGGCGCGCCAAACGCGACCTCCATCTGCAGTACAGCAACTTTCATAGACTATTACCTCACAAGGGGGACAAACAATGGAAAAGCAACAATACAAACTCGGCGATATCGTCCGCATGAAAAAACCGCATCCCTGCGGCAGCAGCGAATGGGAAATCCTGCGCGTCGGCATGGACTTCCGGCTCAAATGCCAGGGCTGCGGCCATCTCGTCATGCTGCCGCGCCCCAAATTCGAAAAAATGGTGCGTGCCATCGTAAAACGCGCCGATGCGGAGTAAAGCTCAAAAATACGATAACATATAAGTTATCATATTTCAATCACATCCCATGCACGAACAGCCCGCTGACTGCGATGTCAGCGGGCTGTTCTATTGCAAGCAAGACCTCCCGATCTCACTTCTATATCCTATTCAGGCTTCGCGTACTTCAAAGTACATGGCTTCCTGCTCGGTCTGCAGGAAAGAGCAGGCAGCTGCAGCCACGCTCTGGCAGAACACCGACTCACTGCGGCGACGGACATCGTCGAGATGCTCGAACACCCAGCTCAGCAGATGGTCCCGCAGGAACAGCTGGTACGCATCCCAAAGGCGGTCTGCCAGCTGCATATCGAGATGCCGGCGGCCCAAGGCCTCAAGAAGGCAGCTCATATACGCCAAAGCATAGTGCAAGTGGTCACCAGACTCTTCCTGCTGCAGCATATCCAGACCTGCTTCCTCACAGATCTGCCGTACCCGCAGGCTCTCGAGCCGCATCGCCAGCGGCCGCTCCTCACAATAGACATCCGCCAGCGGCGGTGCCAGC
Organism: Pseudoselenomonas caprae; assembly: GCF_008271345.1. Taxonomy (NCBI): domain Bacteria; kingdom Bacillati; phylum Bacillota; class Negativicutes; order Selenomonadales; family Selenomonadaceae; genus Pseudoselenomonas; species Pseudoselenomonas caprae. The sequence continues at coordinate 53,013 of NZ_VTOZ01000006.1, read as the reverse complement.
CGCGTATGTGGCGCGATAAACAGCCGATTGTAATCATCCGCTGTACCCGCGACAATCCCTGGCACTGCCAGCCGGATAGCCAGCAGCTTGCCGATATGCCGGACTGCCGATTTGCCGGAATACAGCACTCCAGAATAGTACTCCGAAAGTTCCCGATAGATTTCCGCTTTTTTCAGCAACCTATCCCTAGATTCATGCTCATACATATCCATTCCACGCTCTCATAAGTAAATTTTATCATACTCATTAAGTCCTATTTTTCCATTGTAATAAAAAATTGCCCGCAATAAACTGTGAACTTATCCAAACATTCCCGCAATACTTATAAAATTTTACACAGGAACATTTTGTGCCTCACGCTTATTGCCGCTGGATGATGCGCATCGCCTGGCAAGCTACATAGAAACGCACACGCCTGTCAGCCCTGCCCAGGTCGACACCGAGCACGTCCTGTATCTTCTTCAGGCGATTGCGCAGCGTATTGGCATGGATGAACATGCGCTCTGCTGCCTGCGGCAGAGACTCATTCTCCTGGAAATAGATCTCGAGCGTCCGCAGATAGTCCGTCTTGTTGGCGTCATCATAGGCCATGAGCGGCCCGAGGATGTCCTGCACAAAATCGTCGAGCTCCTCGGTACGGATATGGGAGAGCAGCTTCAGGACGCCCAGCTCCTCATAGCAGGTGACACCGTTTTCCGGATGATGGAAGCGGCCAAGGCTCACCGCCTGCCGTGCCTCCTGCAGGCTGCGGCAGATGTCAGCCACAGCCGGATAGACGCGGCCGATGCCCAGCGAGAAAGGCGGCAGCTGCGGCTGCGCCTTGCGTATCAGCTCAGCAGCATGCTGCAGCTGCTGCGGGGCACTGGCCTGCCGGATGCCGGATACCGCCAGCACGGGCAGCAGCAGGATGACTTGGTTGCTCAGCTGCATGGTGATCGGCTGCGTAAAACGGTAAAGCAGCACGCGCTGCCAGCCATGTTCGAGATCATCGAGCCACTGCTTCGAGCGCCCGCCCAACAGAGGCTGGTCGAACTCAGCCACCACCACATAATGGGGCCGGTCGAGATCCATATTCCAGAACGTACCGATATAGATGACTTCCTCCGATGATTCGAAGTTATGATAGAACACATCGTAGAGGAACTGCTCCCGATGGCGCCGCGTCTCCTGCCGCATCTCCTCCTCATGCCAGAGCAGGAATGAAAGATGGCGGGATAACTCCTTGAGCATCATTTCCCGCCCGCTGGTCAAATTCTCCTCACCAAGCGCTGTCACCAGCCAACCCAATGACTGCGTCCCATAACTTATTGGCACCAGGAACAAGCCGGCAAAGGGCGTCATATCCTGCTGCAGCAATGCCTGCCGGCGATTGCGCAGCCGCGACAGCTCCCCCTCGGCAAAACCTGCGGTCCGCTGCACCAGCTCGCCTGCCTGATCGATAACCGCCAGCTCCAGCCCTGTCCTTTCAGCGGCCAGCCGCAATTTCCCTTGCAAGGTCGTCTGCTGCCAAAGGTCTTCCTTATTCATCTTTTGGTTCATGACCACCGGCCTCCTTACGCCAAAAACACCTCGGCTGCCGTGCCGCGATAAAGCGGATGGATGGCTGGGTATACCGAAGCAAGGGAGAGCCAAGCAGATTCGCATCTGCTTCTTCATCCTCATCCATCTCAATCAGGCGCAGCGCCTTTACAGGACAAGCCTCGACACAGGCAGGCAGCTGGCCTGCCGCCTGCCTGTCGGCGCAGAGATCGCACTTCTCCGCCTTCCGCGTCTGCGGATTGATCCTGGGCGCCTCAAACGGACAGGCCCCGACACAGCGGCCACAGCCGACACACTTCTCGCTATGATGGCGCACAATGCCATTGCGCAGCTTATCGTAGCAATGCTCCGGACACACCCGCAGGCACTCCGGCACCGCGCAATGATTGCAGGCCAGCGAGAGCAAGCCCTGCGCCCGCACATCGGCATGCAGCCGCTCCAAATGGCGGAAGCCCCCCGGCGTCCCCGGATGCTGGTACTGGCAGGCCAGCTCACAGGCACGGCAGCCGACACAGCGCGATAAGTCCACCTGGAATCCTAGTTGATGCGGCCGCATGACGCCCCTCCTTACACTACCCGCCAAGTTCTTCTATGTTTTGGCGAAATTTCAAACTATGGTATAATTACATCATACAATTATACCACAGATTCGAATCGTACGAAAAGAAAGGTGTTTCGAAATATGGCCAAACGCGAAATCGATCTGAACCGGTGCCTGTTCCACTATACCAACGTAAGCTGCAACCGCTGCGAGACAGTCTGCCCACAGCAGGCCGTCAAGAATCGCGTCGTCGATGCGGACCGCTGCGATGACTGCGGGCTCTGCACGGCGGTCTGCCCCACAGGTGCCGTACAAAGCTGCGTCGATTACGACAGCTGTCTCAGCCAGACGACTGCGCTTGAGCCGCAGGTACTCATGTGTGCCCAAGTGAGTGCACACGGCATGCAATGCCTGGGCGCACTTACCCGTCAGCTGCTCTGGGCTCTTGCCAGCCGCCGCCCGCTCGCCATCGACACGTCGCGTTGCGCCGCCTGCAACCCTGCGGTCAGCCAATGGCTCGATCAGGAAATCGCTGCCTGCAATCAGGCGCTGGAAAAGGCGGGCAAAGCGTCCATCCGCCTCGTCCATGTCCGCGAAGCAGCCCCGTCAAAGCCTAAAGTCGCCCGCCGCTCCTTCTTCCGCTCGCTGCTATCGGCTACCGCCCAGGGCGTCGCTGACTTCACCGCCGCCCAGACCGAGCGCTTATATGCCTTCGATCCGGTCATCTGGCTTGAAAAACAACAGACTGAGACCTGTAATCTTTTCCCCGCCTTGACGGTCAGCGGCAGCTGCAATTTCTGCGGGCTCTGCGCGATGCTATGCCCCGAAAAGGCCATCACCATCACGGAGGACGCCTCTAGTGCCAGCGGCAAGAAAGTCCAGTTTTCCCCGCTGCGCTGCACGGCCTGCGCGGTCTGCACGGGCAACTGCCCGCATGAAGCCCTGACCCTCTCCACCGAAGCGAAAGGATGTGGCCCCCATGTATAACGAGGACGGCTATCAAGTCACGCACCATACCTGCCCGCGCAACTGCTACGACTCCTGCCCGATGCTCGCCTATACACGGGGCGGCCGCATCGAGAAGCTGGTTGGCGATGGCAGCACCGATCCGGCCTTCTTCCAGCTCTGCTCCAAGTCCAGCTGGATTCTCGGCACGGTCGAGCACCCACAGCGGCTGCTGTTCCCGCTGCGCCAGGCAGGACGCGGCACGGGACGCTGGCAGCGCATCAGCTGGGATACCGCCATCGACATCATCGCCCGCAAAATCCTGGAACTCAAGGAACGTTACAGCTCCACGCTGCCTTTGTGCCTCAATAAGTATTCCGGCAATTTCGGCCTGCTCCACTATGCCTGTGAGGGCATGTTCAACAGCCTCGGGCCAACGACGCAGACAACTGGCACGCCTTGCTTTTCCTCCGGCATCGATGCCCAAAAGCTCGACTTCGGCGGCAATGTCACGTCCGCGATCCACGACCTCGTCCACTCGCAACTCATCATCCTTTGGGGCGTGAATCCAGCCTGGACCTCCATCCACTCGCTGCCAGCCCTATACACCGCCCGGGATCACGGGGCCAAGATCGTCGTCATCGATCCCGTCTATACGGAGACGGCCCGCAAAGCTGACTACTATATCCAAACGCGCCCGGGCAGCGACGCCGCCCTGGTGCTGCTGCTGCTGAAAAACCTTGCCGCCCGCGGCGCACTAAAGGCTGACGACCCGCGCATCCTAGGCGCTGCACCGCTGCTGCGAAAGATTCGCCGCCTTGATACCAAAGCTCTCTATGCAGCCATCGATCAGGACGAAGCGACCATCGAAATGCTGACAGACCTTATCGCCACACACCATCCCATGCATATCTGGTGCGGTTTTGGCATGCAGCGTCACATCCAGGGCGGCCTTACGATCCGGCTCATCGACGCCCTCTCTATGCTGACGGGCAATATCGGCATCGCCGGCGGCGGCGTCAACTTTGCCGAGCGTGCCGGCGTCCCCTTCCCGCACGCCACCAAGCGAGCACGGAAAGACACCCGCTACATCAATATCAACCAGTTCGCCCAGCGGCTAAGCTCCCTGCAGGAGCCGCCCGTCCGCCTGCTCTGGGTGGCCTGCCGCAATCTAATCGGCCAGGACGTCGCCCCGCATAAGCTGCGGGCCTGCTGGCAGGATCTCGAGCTCGTCGTCGTCGCTGATAAGTTCCTGACCCAGACCGCCGAGATGGCGGATATCGTTTTGCCCGTCACTACGGAATTTGAGAGCCTTGACGTCTATACCGGCTATTTCCAGCACTGGCTCGGCGTCAACGAGCCCGCCATCGCCCCGCGCGGCGAGACGAAAAGCGACCTCGAGATCGCACGTCTGCTGACGCGCCGCCTAAACGAGCTTGCGCCTGGCACCAGCGATTTCCCCGCCGGACAAACCGATGAAGAGTTCCTCGATGCTGAGTTCACGCCAGCTGTCTGCGAGCAGCTTGGCATCAACGGCTGGCGCGACTTATGCGCGGGTGCCATCAAGGTGCGCGCATCATCCATTGCCTGGGAAGGCGGCCACTTTGCGACAGATGACGGCAAATTCCACTGCTGCGATCTGCCCGAAAACATCGAGCTGCTCCTGCCGACACCAGCCTATCCCTTCCACTTCATCACCCCGCACGCCCAGCAGAACATCAACGGGCAAATCCACACGCAGCTGCACGAACTGCCCGAATACCCCCGCGTCTATATCCATCCCGCCGCTGCCCAAAAACGCCGCCTATCTGAGGGGCAGCCGGTCATTCTCTGGAACGAGTACGGTAAGATTACCGCTACCATCCACTATGACGAGTACCTGTCTCCCGACGTCCTGCTGAGCTATCAGGGCAGCAGCCGCCGAGGCAGGCTAAACGCTCTCAACGGCGGCCGCGCCACCGACCTAGGCACGCTGAGCACCGGTGCCCCCGGCGTCGCCCTCTACGATGTCTTCGTGAATATCCGGGCAAAATAATGTAAAAACCTGCCACAAAATCTGCACACAAAAAGCCATCCTTGACCAAAAGGATGGCTTTTATTGTCCGAATAGCGGACTCCTGCGTCGCAGGCAGTCAACCAGCAACGCTTGTCGTTGTTCATACGACATTTACCTTACCCATATTGTAGCACACAACTACAAAAAATGCTATAATCATTTTGCTGTGCACCTCTCAGCGGAAGGGAGGGTAGTTCATGCGATATTTACCTTTGTTGCGTGACTTCTTGCTTTCTTTACTTGCAGGAATGGTAGCCAACTATCTGTTCACCGTGCTGATGAAATAGCACAGCCATCAGCAAATACCTCGGGCAAAAGTCAGCCGTAGAGGGAGAAAAGCCGTCCAAGACCAAATGGACGGCTTTTTGCTATAGCTATTGTACTTATACGTTAAAGCGGAAGTTTACGACATCGCCATCCTGCATGACGTAGTCCTTGCCTTCGACGCGGACCTGTCCTTTTTCGCGTGCAGCTGCGACACTGCCATTGGCGACAAGGTCATCATAGTTGACGATTTCAGCACGGATAAAGCCACGCTCGAAATCCGTATGGATCTTGCCCGCAGCCTTCGGTGCTGTCGTCCCTTTGACAATCGTCCAGGCACGGCACTCGTCCGGGCCAGCCGTCAGGAACGTCTGGAGCCCCAGAAGGTCAAAGGCTGCCTTGATCAGACGGTCAAGACCGCTTTCGGTCTCGCCGAGATCCTCGAGGAACGCCTTGGCTTCTTCCTCGTCGAGCTCAGCGATTTCCGACTCGACTTTGGCCGAGATGGCAACGACCTCTGCCCCTTCCTGCGCGGCGAATTCCTTGACCTTCTGCACATAGGCATTCTCGTCGAAGGCCGTAGCGACTTCATCCTCGGCTACGTTCGTGACGTAGAGCGTCGGCTTCAGCGTGATGAGGTTCATATCCTTGATGACCTCAAGGTCGTCTGCACTCAAGTCAACCTGGCGGGCCGGTTTGGCTTCATCCAGAGCCTCCTTGATACGGCGCAGGATTTCATCCTCCACGCGGGCTTCTTTGGCACCGGATTTCGCGAGCTTGGCCACCTTCATGATGCGCTTCTCGACGACCTCGAGATCCGCGAGGCAAAGCTCGGTCTGGATGATGTCGATGTCGCGCAGCGGATCGATGCCGCCCTCGACATGCGTGATGTTCTGGTCATCGAAGCAGCGTACGACATGCGCGACTGCATCGACCTGACGGATATGCTCGAGGAACTTGTTGCCCAGGCCCTCGCCTTTCGAAGCCCCCTTGACAAGCCCAGCGATATCGACGAAGCGCACCGAAGCCGGCGTCGTCTTCTTGGAATCGTACATCTCATGCAGCACCTTGAGGCGCTCATCCGGCACTGCGACGACGCCGACATTCGGCTCGATCGTGCAGAACGGGAAGTTAGCTGCCTCAGCACCAGCCTTCGTGATTGCATTGAACAAAGTGCTCTTGCCGACATTTGGCAGGCCGACAATACCTACTTCTAAATTACTCAAAATACTTACTCCTTTAACCTACTAAATAAGCCTTCCCCTAAGGGGAAGGTGCCGAACAGCGTGAGGCGGATGAGGTTCCGCGTATCGTACCACCTCATCCGACCCCTTCGGGGCCACCTTCCCCTAAGGGGAAGGCCTGCTCCCGAACTTTGCCTGACACCTCATTTTTCCTGTCCAGCTTCTGCCGCTAGGCTTATAGCCGAACAAACAGCAGTAAAATTCTCCCATATATCCCGATTCGAGAAGCGCAGCACGCGAATCCCAACCGTCTGGAGATACTGCGTCCGTGCCGCATCATAAGCAATTGCCTCGCTTTCATAATGCTGACCGCCATCTAATTCTACTGCTAATCCGGCACGCGAACAATAAAAATCCAAAATATAATCACCTATTGGTTTCTGCCGGCGAAATTGAAGAGGATATGCCTTCATATCCTACACCTCGTTTACCCTTTTCATGGGTTCCCTTGCAGGTAAGGCTTGTATATTACAGCGTGCCGAAGATACGGTCGCCGGCGTCGCCGAGGCCTGGGACGATGTAGCCCTTCTCGTTGAGCTTCTCATCGATAGCCGCTACGTAAAGCGGTACATCCGGATGCTCTTCGTTGATGACCTTGATGCCTTCCGGCGCTGCGACCAGGCACATGAGGATCATGGATTTTGCGCCTTTCTCCTTGAGCAGCGACAGGGCTGCAGCCGCACTGCCGCCCGTTGCGAGCATCGGATCGACAACGATCAGCGTGCGCTCAGCGACATCGTTCGGCAGCTTGCAGTAGTACTCGACCGGCTTGAGCGTCTTCGGGTCACGGTACATGCCGACATGGCCGACGCGGGCAGCCGGAATCATGTTGACAACGCCGTTGAGCATGCCGAGTCCAGCACGCAGGATAGGTACGACACCGACTTTCTTGCCAGCCAGCACCTTAGCCTTGCATTTCGTGACCGGCGTCTCGATCTCGATCTCCTTGAGCGGGAAATCACGCGTGATCTCATAGGCCATGAGCATCGCGATCTCCTCTAAAAGCTCACGGAAGTCCTTAGTGCCCGTGTCCTTCTGGCGCATCAGCGTGAGCTTGTGCTGGATCAGCGGATGATCGATTACGGTTACTTTCATATCTTCAGACATTTTCTTTCTTCTCCTTCAGTTTCTCTTATTCATAAAGCGGATATTTTTCGCAAAGAGCAGCTACGCGCTTGCGGGCTGCTGCCTTGACGTCTTCGTTCTGCGGATCGCTAAGGACCATGGCTATGATATTCCCTACTTCTACCATATCCTCTTCCTTGAATCCGCGCGTCGTAAGTGCCGGAGAGCCGAGACGGATACCGCTCGTGACAAACGGCGACAACGGCTCGAACGGAATCGTGTTGCGATTGGCCGTGATATTGACCTCGTCGAGGACGAACTGGGCTTCCTTACCCGTGATGCCCTTGCTCGTCAAATCGACCAGCATCAGATGGTTGTCCGTGCCGCCCGAGACGATGCGGAAACCGTCAGCAGACAGCGTATCAGCAAGTGCCTTGGCATTCTTCTTGAGCTGCTTGGCGTACTCCTTAAACTCCGGACGCAGAGCCTCGCCCAGCGCGACGGCCTTGGCAGCGATGACGTGCATAAGCGGGCCGCCCTGGATGCCAGGGAATACGGCCTTGTTGAACTGCTTGCCGAACTCCGCATCACGGCAAAGGATCATGCCACCACGCGGGCCGCGCAGCGTCTTATGGGTCGTCGTCGTGACGACATCGGCATACGGGATCGGGCTCGGATGCTCCCCGGCAGCGACCAGGCCGGCGATGTGCGCGATGTCGACCATCAGATAGGCGCCGACTTTCTTCGCGATCTCAGACAGGCGCGGGAAGTCGATGACACGCGCATAGGCCGATGCACCGGCGACGATGAGCTTCGGCTGGCACTCCTCCGCCTGCTTCTCAAGCGCATCGTAGTCGATCGTCTCCGTCTCCTTCGTAACACCGTACGGCACGATGTTGAAGTACTTGCCCGACATGTTGACCGGGCTGCCATGGGTCAGATGTCCGCCATCCGTGAGGTTCATGCCCATGACCGTATCGCCCGGCTGCAGCAGGGCAAAGAACACCGCCATATTGGCCTGTGCGCCCGAGTGCGGCTGCACGTTGGCATACTCCGCACCAAAGAGCTTCTTGGCCCGCTCGATGGCCAGTGTCTCCACCTCATCCACGAATTCGCAGCCGCCATAGTAGCGCTTGCCCGGGTAGCCTTCGGCGTACTTGTTGGTCAGCACGCTGCCCTGGGCCTCAAGCACCGCCTTGCTCACGATATTTTCCGAAGCGATAAGCTCGAGCTTCGTGCGCTGGCGTCTCAGCTCATTATCGAGCTGGGCGGCGATTTCCGGATCGGATTTCTTCAGTGTTTCCATAAGACTCATAGGGAGAACCTCCTAAAAAAGACAGATGAATGCGGACACTTGCTTATATTTTATTGGGAATAGACAGCAGTCAGTTCTGCTCCAGGGCCATGATCTTGTTCACGCGGCGCTCATGACGGCCGCCCTCGAACTCCGTCTCAACCCAGGCGCGGACGATCTCGCCAGCCGGACCAAAGCCCGTGACGCGGCCGCCCATCGCGAGCACATTGGCATTGTTGTGCTGGCGCGACATCTTAGCCGAGTAGACATCGCTGCAAAGTGCGCAGCGGATTCCCTTGACCTTGTTGCAGGCAATGCTGATGCCGATGCCCGTACCGCAAAGCGCAATGCCACGGTCGGATTTTCCCGAGACGACATCCGCGCAAATCTTCTCGGCGATATCGGGATAGTCGACCGACTCCGTGCCGAAGGTACCGACATCTGTCACCTCAATGTCGCCGTATTCCTTGAGGACCATCTTGACTTCTTCTTTGAGCTGGACAGCGCCGTGATCACTGCCGATGGTAATTTTCATGCTTACCCTCCACCTTTCTTACATACTAACTTTTATTGTATCATAAGCCCACCGAAAAAAATAGAAGTCTGCGATTTTTCTCGCAGACTTCTATCTATAAATCATGTATACAGCAACATATGAGGTTATTGCTATTCCAATAACACTTATAGTATACTCTCGTCATGGCTACCGAACGGTGGCGGTAAATCTATGGCCCTGGGAAGGGGCGCTGAACCATGAGTAGATATGAATTTTATCTGATACTGATTCTAGTTCTGGCGCTTGTACTAACCATAAAGTCATAAGAAAAGCCGCCTGAAGACGTCCAATCAGAAGGCGGCGATTCTTACTCGTTGTTAACTCTGTAGGGCTGACCGTCACCGGTAGCCTTTTACTATGTCCATTATAACGCCATTATACAAATTTCGCAAAGAAAATATTCGTTTTATTCAACTGACCAGCATGACCGCCTGATTCTCGCCGAGCCGGAAGGACAGTTCCCCCTTTTTGACGGTTGCCTGCAGACCGGAAAGCTGGTCTTTGAGCACCGTACCCTCTGGGGCTGCCACTTTGAAGGTCACTTGCTGGGCTTTGCCATTGTTCAGTGCTACGACACCAATCTTGCCCGAGCCATCGACGGCCGTGCGCTGATACGCATAGATGTTGTCCTTGGCGGCAAGGGTTGCAATGCCGCCGAGGGCAAAGACGTTCTTGTTGTTGTTGCGGGCTGCAATGGCTTTCTTATAGAAGGCCTGCAAGTCCTTATCCTCTTTGCCCCACGGGAACGTACGACGGCAATCGGGGTCTTTGGAGCCGAAACTTCCGGCTTCATCGCCGTAGTAAATGGTCGGCATGCCCGGATAGCCGAGCTCGAAAGCCGCCGCCATCTTGAGCCGCGCCTTGCCCAGCGCATAGTCAAAATCGCGCCGCGTCGGCTGGAGCACATTGTCCTTGCCATTTCCATAGAGATAGATGGCCCGTGCCGTATCGTGCGAATCGACGATATTCATCAGGTTGTAAAGGGCCTCCTGCGGATAGTTCTGCCGCAGCTGCGTGAGCACGTCATCGGCATCCTGCGCCTTGCCACCCATCACGAACTGGCCGATAGCATCCGACAGCTTGTAGTTCATGACCGAATCCATCGTATCCCCCAGGAAGAACTGCGAGCCATCCTGCCAGATCTCGGCCAGGAGCAGCGGTGTATCGCCAGTCTGCGTCTTCACCGCTTTGACCGCCGCGCGGGTCTTGGCCCAGAAGCCCGGCGGTACCTCCTTGGCCACATCGAGCCGCCAGCCCGACAGGCCGTAGTCGAACCACTTGATCATGACGCCTTTGTCGCCCGCACGGCCATAGAGCAGATAGTCCCCCAGGTCCGTGTGGGCAGGCGTCTTCGCATCATAGCCCGGATAGTCCTTGTCGCGGAACGGCGCGAGACTCGAGAAGCCCTGCCAGCAATGGTAGTCGTACTTCGCGCCCATCTCGTCACGGCCTTTTACATTGCGGATATCAAACCAATCCTCCCAGTGATAAGGAGAAAATACCTGCCCCTCAGCCTCCAGCTGCTTTTGGGCCTCGGCCTTAGCCGCCTCCAGCGAGAGCCCCTGCTTATTCTGCAAGTCATAGATGCGGCTCCAATACTCATAAGCGCCGACGGTCGGATACTTGCCATAGCGGTCAAAGTATACCGAGTCATCGCCCACATGATTGTAGACACCATCCATGATAAGGTGCATGCCGCGCTTCTTCATCTCAGCCGTCAGCGTCTGCAGGGCCGTGAAATCGCCCAGCAGCGGATCGATGGCATTGTAGTCACGCGCATCGTAGCGATGGTTCGACGAAGCAGCATAAACCGGATTCAGATAGATGGCCGTGATGCCCAGCCCCTTGAGATAATCGAGCTTCTTGGTGATGCCGGCAATGTCGCCGCCAAAGAAATCGTTGCAATCCCACGCATCACCATCGGCTGCCCCGGCCCCGGAATTGGCTGGCAAGTCCGTCCAGGCGCGATGCTGCACGGGCTGACTGCCACGGGCCGTCGTGCGCGCGTTGTCGATGGACGGGTCCCCATCGAAGAAGCGGTCGGGGAAGATCTGGTAGCAAACGGCTTCCTTGGCCCAGGCCGGCGTCTCAAAGCCCTTCTTATAGGCCGTTACCTGGAAGTATTTCGTCCCTGTGAGCTTCAGCTCCCCCGTACCGCCCGTCTTGGTATCATCGCCATACTCTTTCGTATCGTTGAGCACGAATTTGTAGCCATAGATGCCATAGCTCTGCGGCGTAAAGCTGCCCTGCCAGATATCCTGTCCATCCTTGGTACCGATTTTCCGCATGGGATAATAGGCCGTTTGCCCCGCCTCGTAGTCCGGGTTGTACTCATCGCCACCCTTGGCCGTCATCGCGGCCTTGGTGACCATGATCTTCACCCCAGACACATCACCGGCTCCCGTGCGGAGTTTAAGCGTCACGGGCGTCCCTTCTTCCACCGCGCCCAAGGGGCCGCGCTCCTCCTTGTTCCAGCTGTCATGGGAGACTTTATCTGCGCGGATGCTGCCATCATCGGCGATGATGCGCTTTTTCGCCGCATCGTAGTAGAACGTGACCCATGCAGGCTTTTCGATATGGATGGTCTGCGTGACCGGTGACTGGCCGGCCTGAGCGACCTTGACCGTGTAGTCGCCAGCTGCGACCTTGGCTTCCATCTGATAAAGGCCCGCCAGCATCAGGTCATGCATCGTGCCGCCTGCGTCCGCAATCCCGGAAATCACCGGCAGCTCGTTTTCCGCCAGCATCTTGTAGTTCTGGCTGTCAGCGATGCGATGCGTCTTATCGTTATAGTAGAAGGTGACCGTCCCGGGCTTCTCAAGGGTCAAGGAGACATTGGCACCGTCCGCGATGCCATTCAAGCCATAGTTCTCAGCCCAGCTGCCGTTGATTGCGACCTTGTAGTTATAGGTGCCCGCCGGCATGTCCTTGATGGTCAGCGCATAAAAATCATGGCCCAGCGGCGTCATCTTCGTCGCCATATCCGACGGTGCCCACTTCGCAGCGGCACCGCCCACCACCTGCAGGTCGCCGACCAGGACGACATCACGCTGCGCGGCCGCAGCTGCGAAAGCCGGCTGCCAGAACAGCAGCTCCCCAGCGTCAGGCGCCGCACACGGAGCCAGGAGCAAGCCCAGCGTCAGCGACGTGCCGATGGCCCGCCGCAAGAATTGTTTGCGATTCATATTCACACCTCTCAGAAATGGAAGTCCATCTGCGTACGGAAGAGCTTGCGCGTATATTCCTTATCCGTGCTATGATTTGTCTTAGCCTGTTCATAGAGTGTCTCCCACTCAACATTCTTCCAGGGCACATACCTGACGCCAAGAATCCACCCGCGGCTGTCAGACTGCAGCGATCCCCACTCATCATCGTGGCTGATATCGCCGATTGCACCAAAGTCGATATAACGCGCATACAGGGAATAGGAGCCCCGCTTGTTGAGGTCGGTCTTCTTGTAATCGAGACGCACCGCCTTGGAGGAATTGTTGTCCTCGGCCCCCGTGCGGACATAGTCACCGGTCAGACGCAGATCCTTGGTCAGATTCGTAGCAGCACTGACGACCCAGCCGTAGTTGCCGAACCACTTCTCCTTATTCGAGCGCGCATAGGCCACGTTGATGTCGCAGTTATGGCCGACCGGGCCGAATACTGCCAGGCCGCCCAGACTGAAGTCGCAGCCATTCCAGGTCGGTGCCATGTAGAACGGGCTGACCTGCAAGCCCTGCTTGTTGACGGCAATACCGGCCTGGACGCCATCGGCCTCAGCACCATAGAGGATATTCTGGAAGCCGAGCCCGCGCCAGGTGCGGCCGACGCTGACCCAGAGCTTCTGGTCCGGGAACCAGCCATCAGCCCAGACGCGCTGGATGCGGCCGGTATCCGTGCCATCCGAACCCGAATGGGTGGTTCCCGTCTGCGTATTGCGCGCATAGTGGCGGTTGGTCTCCAGCTGGAACTTGGCGGTCCAGTTATCGGACACCTTGAAATCACCGAGCAAGTTCATATAGAAGCGGTTGCGGTCCTTCTGGTCTGCATCCCGGATGTTATCGCTATCCCATTGCGTGCGCACAAAACCATGCAGGTTCACGCGCTCGATCGCCTGCTTGTTTTTCTCGATCTGGGCCGTGTTGGCCTCAACCTGCTTACGAAGCGTCGCCAGCTCGCCGCCGTACTCCGCCTCAAGTTTCTCAAGAACGGCCTTGTCAGCAACCGATCCACCGGATTTCTGCATGGCCTTCGCAACAATCGCCGCCATCTCGTAGCGCGTCATCGTCCGCCCGCCTTGGAAGGTATTGTCGCCCATGCCCTCGATGATGCCATCTTTTGCCAGATAGTCCAAGGCTTCATAGGCCCAATGATCCTTCGGCACATCCGTGAAGCTGTCAGCTGTCGCGGCTAGTGCCGTGCCGCCAAAAGCTGTGCTCATCATCATGCCGGCGAGGATTGCTGCAGTATTCTTGTTGAGTTTCATTGTCCAAAAACTTCCTTTCGCATCACATTGCATTATTCCGCAGTATATTCTGCGGTTCTTGAATTTTCACACAATTATCGATTAAGGGGAAGAGGCTTTGGGGTAAAGCCTCTTCATATGTTCATATGTAGGAATATGAGGGTATAGGGGAGCCGGGGAAGCTCCCTCCTCAGGGGAAACGAATTCAGAGGTTGGCCTCAAGCATCATGCCGACGCCTTGATAGACCTTGCGTGCCTTGGCCTGGATGGCCTCGCGCGCCGTATCCACAGTAAAACCATTGAACGCTTCAATCATCGGCAGGTCGTTGATCTCATCGCCGATGGAGAAGACCTCCGGCTCCGCCCAGCCCATCAAATCGATGAGCTTGCGGATACCCTGCTCCTTGCTGATGCCCTTCGGGGTGACATCCACGCTGCAGCGGTTGGGATAGGCATGCACCACATCACCAAAGCGCGCATTGAGCTTCTTGCTGACCTCCAGCGCCTCGCCGGCCTCAGGGTAGCCCAGCGAGAACTGGTGGATTTGCGGCAGGCTCAGGATATCGTCCTCCGTGATTTCCACGATGGCAAAATCCCACTGCTTCGCCTCCCGCGAAATCCAGGAGCCTTCGCTTTCATGGTAAAGATAGGTCGTATCGGCCGCCGAAAAGGCGAAGTGGAAGGAGCGGCAGACGCCAGGATCCTTGACCATCTCCGCCAGCACCGGCAGGGGGATATCCCCCTGCCAGAGCGGCGTGCCATCGGCACGGCAGATCAGGCCGCCATTGTTGCAGACCGCGTAATCCGACTCGATGCCGTAGTATTTGAGCTGCGGCGCCAGCATGCCGTAGTCACGCCCCGTGACTACACCAAACTTGTTGCCGGCTGCCCGCCAGCGGCGAACGCCCTCGGCGTCCGCGCGCGAAATCTCTTCATTGCGGAATAAGGTTCCGTCGTAATCACTGGCAGCAATCTTCATTGGCCCTGCCCCTCCTTTCGTGCCGTACGGCCCAGATAGCAGACTGCCTCATAAGGGCGCAGCTTGCCTCTCTTGCTGTCCGGCTGTGTTTCTATGATCACCCGTGCTTCCTCTGGCAGTTCTGCCGCATAGGCTGTCTCCTTGCCAGTGAAGTTCACCACGGTAAGCACTTCCTGCCCGCCCCAGCGGCGGCGGAAGGCATAGACATCCTCCCGCTCCGTCAGGACTTCCTCATAGCTGCCCTGCTGCAACACCTGCGCCGCAGCGCCCTCACGGCGCAGACGGCTGATCCGGCGGTAGAAGGACAGCACCGAGTCTTCGTCTTCGGCCTCGCTTTCGACGCAGCAGCGCGCATAGTCTTCATGGACAGGCAGCCAGGGCTGCCCCTCCGTGAAGCCGGCCTGACGGCCGCGCGTCCACTGCATCGGCGTGCGTGCATTGTCACGGCTGTACCGGTGGACCAGGCGCAGCGCATCGCTTTCGCTGCGGCCCTCGGCCAATGCCAGTTCATACTGCCCCTGGGAAGAAATATCATCATAATCTGCAATCGAGCCCCAGGCCACATTGTCCATGCCCAGCTCCTGGCCCTCGTAGATGAACGGCGTACCCCGCAGGGTGAACAGCAGCGTCGCGATGGCTTTGGCCGTGACCTGCGGATCAGCGTCATCGGGGAAGAAATGGCGCACGCAGCGGAGCTGGTCGTGATTCTCGAAGAAGACCGGATACCAGCCGTTCTCCGCGGTGGCCAGCTGGCTGGCCGTGAGGCTCCGCTTGAGCTCAGGAATGAGCTCCGGCTTCCAGCCCGTACCGCGGCACCAGATCTCGCCATTAGGGAATTCCAGGTTCACATGGCTGAACTCGAAGAGCATATCAAATGCCCCTTGCTCTCCGACCCAGTCCTTGAGCTCCTCCGGGCCGACGCCATTGGCCTCAGCGACGGTGAAGATATCGTGCCCGTCAAACACCTCACGTCGGAATTCCTGCAGGAAATCGAGGATTCCCGGCGTATTGGCAATCATCGAATGCACATTGACCATGCCGTCACTGCTGTCCGGCTCGCCGTCGGCGAAAACCGCCGGCTTCTTGATGTAGACGATGGCATCGATGCGGAAGCCGCCTACACCCTTGTCGAGCCAGAAATTGGCAGCCTCATAGAGGGCCTGCCGGACCGCAGGATTTTCCCAGTTGAGATCCGGCTGGGCTGCAGCGAAGGTATGCAGATAGTACTGCTGCCGCTCCTCGCACCAGGTCCAGGCACTGCCGCCAAAAATGGAGCGCCAGTTGGTCGGTGCAGAGCCATCCGGCTTGGCATCGCGCCAGATATACCAGTCGGCCTTGCTGTTGTCACGGCTGGACTTCGACTCGATAAACCACGCATGCTTGTCCGACGTGTGGTTATAGACCAAGTCCATGACAATGCGGATATCGCGTTTCTTCGCCGCAGCGATAAGCTCCTCCATATCGGCCATCGTGCCATACGACGGGTCGATAGCCGTATAGTCGGCGATGTCATAGCCGTTGTCCACCATCGGTGAGGAATAGACCGGCGTGAGCCAGATGGCACCGACGCCGAGTGTCTTCAGGTAGTCGAGTTTCCGCGTGATGCCAGGGATATCGCCCTGGCCGCTGCCAGTCGTATCGAGAAAGCTTTTGGGATAGACCTGGTAGACGACGGTCTTCTGCCACCATTGCAAATCTTTCATGATAAATCTTTCCTTTATGGGTCATTGCCGGTCAGAATGTCAGGACCGGGGTTTCACTTGCCGCAACCGTCTGGTTCGGCTTCTTCTTCATCTGCGGATAATCTGCCGAGTTCGTCACTGCCATGATGACCGTCGTCTGATAGCCGGCATCACGGATGACCTGCGGGTCGAAGCGGATAAGCGGCTCGCCCTGCTTGACATGCGCCCCCTGCTCCGTCAGCAGCTGGAAGCCACGGCCGTTGAGCTTGACCGTATCGATGCCGATATGGATCAGAAGCTCTGCACCATTGGCAAAACGCAAGCCGATAGCATGCAGGCTCTCCTCCATGACCATCGTGACCTCAGCATCGGCCGGTGCTACGACCGTATCGCCCGTCGGCTCGATAGCTACGCCATCGCCCATCATCTTCTGCGAGAACATATCATCCTTGACTTCGGACATATCGATGAGCTGTCCTGAAATGCAGGCATCGAGTTTCATGGAAAGATCCACAGCAGCAGCCGTCTTGGCAGAGGTATCCTCCCCCTCACCCGGTGCGATGGATTCGCCCTTCAGCAGCGCATCGAAGTAGCCGCGCACCTGCGGTACGGAAAGGCCGACGATTACCTGCACGGCATGACCGTTCTTGACGAGGCCATAGGCACCCGCCTTCGTGAATTTCGATACCGGTTTTACTTTATCGGGATCGCCAACCGTGACACGCAGGCGCGTCGCACAGTTCGTGACCTCTTTGATGTTCTCCGGGCCGCCCAGGCAGTCCAGGAATACTTTCGCCTTGATGGCCATAGCATTGCCTGCAAGGCCCATGTCTTCCATTTCTTTCTTGGCTTTGTACTCGTCTTTCGAGAACAGCTTATCCTCAACGTCGTCAGCCGTGCGGCCCGGCGTTGCATAGTCGAACTTCAGGATCATGAAACGGAACGTGAAGAAATAGATGGCCGTAAAGCAGAGACCGATGACAATCTGCATGATATACGTGCCGGAATGATAAGCGAACAGCGGAATCCAGTTCTGCACGAAGCAGTCGATAAGGCCGCCACCGAAGTTACCGGCCAGACCGAAGAAATAAAGCGTAGCCGACAGCGTTGCGGCCAAAATGGAATGAACGAGATACAGAAGCGGCGCTACGAACAGGAACGTGAACTCCAGCGGCTCGGTGATGCCGCAGATCACAGCGGTCAGCGTAGCCGGAATCAGCAGAGCTGCCGTCTTCTTTTTCTTCTCCGGTTTCGCGCACATGTAGATAGCCAGTGCTGCGCCCGGCAGGCCAAAGACCTTCGAGCTGCCATGCAGGGCGAAGCCGCCCTCCGGGAACATGTCCTTGAGGCTCTGCGCGCTCGTCGCAAAGTCGTTGATATGCTGCAGCCAGTATGCCTGGATACCGCCATCACAGACGGCCGGGCCGAAGATGAACGGCAGATAGATGAAGTGGTGCAGGCCTGCCGGCAGCAGGATGCGCTCCGAGAAAGTGTAAGCCCAGACGCCCAGAAGACCGCTGGTCTTGAGGAAGCCCTGGAAATTCATGATGCCATGCTGGATGGCCGGCCAGATCAAGCAGAAGAGGAAGGCCAGCGGGATCATCACGGCAAAGCCGACAGCTACGACGAAGGCCGGGCCCTTGAAGATGCCGAGCCACTCAGGGATATCCGTATCGTAGAAGCGGTTGTGCAGCCAGGCCGTCACACAGGCGATGAAGATAGCACCGAGCATGCCCATGTCGAGGGTCTTGATGTTGGCAATCATCGCCAGGCCCGTGCCCGCGCCGGCGTTCTGGCTGTAGTCAACGCCGAAGAACGCACCGTGGAGCGTCAGAAAGCCCGAGATGAAATAATTGAATACCATGTAGATGACAAAGGCTTCCATCGCGCACCGTGCCGGTTCCTTCTTGGCAAAACCAATCGGCACTGCGATGGCGAACAGGATCGGCATCTGCGAAAATACTGTCCAGGCTCCCTGTTCCACGACAAACCAGAAATCATACCACAGCGTACCCTTCGCTGCCAGAGCACCGAGAATGCCTTCATTCTTGCAAATGATGGCCAATGCTACCGTGAGACCAAAGAATGCAAACAATACGACCGGCGTGTACATCGCACCGCCAAACCGCTGCATTCCCTGCATGACACGATCTTTGCTTAGTGTCATTTTTCATTCCCTCCAGTTCTCCTACGAACGTCTTGTCACATCGATACATACCCAATAAATGCGGTTCCCATTCAGATCCCGTTGGCATCCTGCCGCTGTTCTCTGTAAGATATCTTGTATCTAAATCATACGCAAAAAAGCCCGCGAACGCAATAGGTTCGCGGGCTTTCGGCACTTTGTCGTCAAGGCGTACCATGGTACATCAGGCGTACTTTGGTACACTTACTGGCCAGTCTGACGATTGATATACATGCGGTACTTGACATACCAGACCTCCACGAGCATGAAGTACGGCATCATCGACTGGAAGGCCGTATGCTCATCGTCATGGTTATAGAGCTGGAAGCGTGCTGGCGACACGTAGAGATTGACGGTCGACAAGCTCGCCAGCGTATTGTCATGCAGCTTCGTGATGGAGATGAACGGCACGTCCAGAAGCTGCAGCTGCCGTGCAAACTCCACGACCTGCGGCGTCTCTCCCGACAGCGACACGAAGACGAAGAGATCATCCTTCGTCAACGTCCGCGCAATGGAGCGGAATTCTTCATGGCCGTTGATCTCATAGATCAATACATTGTCGTAGAAGAACAGCCGCTTCAGCTCCTGCACGACATTGTTCTGCACGTAGCCAGAGGCAAAGGCAAAGACGCGGTTCGACTCGTGCATCAGGCGGCTCGCACTGTCGAAGTTGCGCTTGAATACCTTGGCCGCCGTCTGCGAGTAGAAGCCCTGCAGATCCTTGAGGACATCCTCACGATAAAACGCCTTGGCCGGTTCCTCCATTTTCATGACGGCCTTGAGCTCACCAAAGCCATCAAAGCCGAGCTTCTGCGCAAAGCGGACAATCGTCGTGCTCGATACGGCACAGGCGCGGGCCAGCTCGTGGATCGAGATATGCCGCGCCTCAGCCCGATGCTGGAGGATATACTTCCAGATGGCCATGTCCGTGTCATTCAGCTCATTCCTATGACGGTTGATGATTTCTTCCAATCGCATACAAAACGCCCCCTTGTTCATGCCATATTATAGCACGAACCGTCAAAAAACAACATTTTTTCATCCTTTTACCGGCAAATCATCATTCGATTGACAGCTGGCCTCCCGCTACAATAGGCCATGAAAGGAGTGATGGATGATGAATCTCTGCAACCATCTGGATAAAGCCGCCGAAGATGCGCTGATTGCCCGCGCCGCCCGCCACGATGCTGCGGCCAGCCACCAGCTCTACCACTATTACCACGCCCTGCTCGCCAAGGAAGCACACCAGCGGTACCTCGCCGCAGCAGGTCTCCGGGACGAAGCCGAGGGCATCGCAGGCCTGGCCTTCACCGAAGCCATCGCCGCCTACGACGCCACCCGCGGCGTCCACTTCGCCGCCTTCCTGCAGCACCGCGTAAAGATGGCACTCTACACCGCCTTCTGCCGCCTGCGCCGCTATCTTAGACGTACCTCGCACCCCGATCAGGATCGCACTGCCGACGGCTCCCTATGGGACTTGCTCCCGGACAGCGCCCCCATTCCCGAGGCCCAGCTATGCCGCCGCCAGCAGCTGCGCCAGGCCATCCATTGCCTGACTGCCAAAGAAAAAGCAGTCCTTTGCCTTATCTACCTCTACGGCCTGCCCCAAACCACCATCGCCGCCCGCCTCCACAGCACCCACCAAGCCATCAGCAAAATCCATCGGCGCAGCCTGCAAAAAATGCGGCTAATGCTATAAAATTGCAGTTTGTCGGTTGGTTCGTGCGGAACGGAATCCCGATAGTACGCTGCTCGGGGTTCACGGGGTAGTACTTTTTCTGTTTCCGCTAAATGGACCGTACGACCAGAACTACGGACTTAGTTACCTGCTCCCGTCACCAGGTCGCGGCGTACACATCGGAGTCTAGCTTATGCGCTTACGGCCCAGTCCTGCTGCGCAGGACAGTCGCTCCAGACAGAAAGAAGCACTACCCCGTTCGCCCCCTTCATCCGCATGCGCAGATTTGTACGAACCGTTGCTCCCGTTACAAGCACATCGATGTAATTCGTTCCCTATCGCCGGAACAGTGCAGAATTATCCAAACGATACAGAGGGCGGGGGCGGGTACACTTTCTTCGCAGCGGGAGCGATTTGCCCGAACGCAGTGAGGGATGGCCCGCAGTACGTACTTCCTAGAACAATTCGATGTATTGGCGTGCCGCCGGCCTGCCCGGCACATGTATCTGGATACGTACTAAAGCAACCGCGCGGGTCATTTAGCGGGAGCGGAGAAAAAGTGCACCCGCCCCCACCCAAGCTGAGCTGTAACGAGTTTATTTTAACCACGCACGGACAGTCAAACTGCAAGTTATCGCTTGGTCACACAAATGGAGGAGGTCCGCTGACATCGTTGTGTCAGCGGACCTCCTCCATTTATGACAGGGCAATCCCCTTCTATTCTCTTTTGACCTTATACGCCACGGCATACATCGCCGGCAGCACCAGCAACGTCAGCACCGTCGCCACGAGCAGGCCGCTGGCAATCGCTACTGCCATCGGCCCCCAGAAGCGGCTGAACATCAGTGGCAGCATGCCGAGGATGGCCGCCGCCGCCGTCAGCATAATGGGACGGAAGCGCAGGATGGCCGAATCCACCACGGCATCCCACGGCGTCTCGCCATCAGCCAGATGCTTCTGGATCTGGTCGATCAGTATGACCGAGTTGCGGATGATCATGCCGGAAAGCGCCAGGATGCCGAGCTCGGCCACGAATCCCATGGCCGAGTTCGTCAGCAGCATGCCCCAGCTGACGCCGATGATGCCCAGCGGCGCAGTAAGCACCGTCAGTACCATCTGCTTGACACTGCCAAGCTGGAACATCAGCAGCGTCATAATGATGAATATCATCATCGGTATAGGCTTCATCAAGTACCCTGCACTATCCTTGCTGTCAGCCAAGGCACCAGCTGGCTCGATGCGGCAGCCAAACGGCAAATCTTCACGCAGCTCTTTGGTTGCGTCAAAAGCTTTTTGCGTCGCATCGTTCGCCGTCCCGGCATGGATTTCAGCCTGCACCGTAACCGTTGGCATCAGGTCACGGCGTTCGATATAGCCGTCCTCTGCCTCATACGAAATCTTTGCGAGCTGCTCCAGCGGCACATAGCCCGCCTGACCGAGATAAATCGGCAGGCTTTTTATTTTCGACAGATCCTGCCGGTCTTCGCTTGCCAGACGCAGCTTGATATCGATGGTGCGGTCGCCAGCATAGAACTGTGCTGCCGTTGCACCGGTAATTGCCGTATAGAGCTGCTGGGAAACAGCCTGGCTGCTGACGCCGAGCGAGTTCAATTTATCCTGGTCGAGTTCTAAATGCATGACCTTGCTCTTATCGCCCCAGCTCATATTGACGTTATAATTGTTCGGGTCCTCGGCGACGATATCTGCGACCTTGCGCGCCAGTTCCTTGGCCTGATCTGACGTATAGCCCGTCACGCGCAGCATGACCGGATAGGCCGCCGGCGGCCCCGTCTGGATGAACTGCATCTTCGCCCGGACATCGGCAAAATCATCGGCAAAGGCCTTATTCAGCTGCTCCGTCAGCTTTTCACGTGCCTCTGTATCCTTTGCCACGAGCACGAATTGCGCGGCATTATCGCGTTCTGCCTTCGGGTCGATGGTCAGCACGAAACGCGGCGCATAGCGGCCAACATAATACGAATAGTTAGCCAGCAAGTCCTGCCGCGCCTGCAGCCAGTCTGACATGCGGTCGCAGACCTCCTGCGTGGCCGCCATCGAGGAGCCTTCGGGCAGCTTGAGCTCGATGAGCACCTCCGGACGGGTCGACGTCGGGAAGAATTCCTGTTTGACAAATTTCAGCATTCCCACCGATACGAGGAATAGGACTGCCGTGACCCCCAGCACCAGCCGGCGATGGTCCAGGAACCAGACCAGCACCTCACGGAACCAGCGGTAGAACTTGCTCTGATAGGGATCGAACTTACCAGCCTCATCCGTCTTGACCTCGACCTGTATCAGGTGATAGCCAAACAGCGGGGCAATCATGACTGACACCAGCCACGACAGCAGCAGCGCCGTAGCAATGACTGGGAACAGTGCCCGGCAGAACTCGCTGGCCAGGCCCTCCGAAAAAGCCACGGGGATAAAGCCGGCGCAGGTGATCAGCGTGCCGGTGAGCATCGGCTTGGCCGTTGCCCGGAACGCATAGCAGGCCGCATCAAATCGGTTCAGCCCCATCTCCAGCTTGACGCTCATCATCTCCACGGCAATGATGGCATCATCGACCAGCAAGCCCAGCGCAATGATCAGCGCGCCCAGCGACACCTTGTGCAGGTCGATGCCTGCCATATACATGACACAGAAGACGCCGCAGAGCACCAGCGGGATGCAGCCGGCAACTACCATGCCCGTACGCACGCCCAGCGACAAGAAGCTTACCGCGAGCACGATGACGATGGCTTCGACCAATGTCTTGACGAAGTCATGGATGGAGCCATCGACGACCTTCGGCTGATCGGAAACCTGATGGATCTCCAGACCCACCGGCACTTCCTGCTGGATCTTGCCGATCTCCTGCCGCAGCTGCTCGCCGAGCTCCAGGATATTGCCACCCTCCTCCATCGACACAGCTATGCCGATGGCCGGTTCGCCATTGAAATACATCTTTGGTTTCGCCGGATCGATGGACTGGCGCTGCACGCGGGCGATATCGCCGAGGCGAAGCACCTTGCCATTGGCATTGATCGGCATCTCCCGGATGGCATCGATATCATCGAAAACACCGCTGACACGCAGGAAGACATCGTTGGTACTCGTCTCCACCTCACCAGTCGCCGTCATATTATTCTGCGTCTTGAGCGCATTGGCGATAATCTGCGGATTGATGCCCAGCTCAGCAATCTTATCGCGCTGCAGCTCGACATACACGACATCCGGCTGCTCGCCAATGAGCTCTACCTTCTGCACGCTCGGGATGCGCAAAAGATCCCGGCGCGTTTTCTCCGCATACTGGCGCAACTCCTCATAGCTGTAGCCATCGCCGGTCACGGCATAGATCGAGCCGTAGACATCGTCGAAGCGGTCATTGTAATACGGACCATAGACGCCCTCCGGCAAGTCTTTCTTGACCGCCTCGCCGAAATTGTGGACGTCGCGCCAGATGGGCCGGATCTGATCCTTGGACACCTCGGGCTTCAAGGCCACATAGATGACCGTCTGGCCCGCCCGCGTCTCGCTGTTGATATGGTCAAGGCCCGGCACATCCTGGAACTTCTTCTCAAGCTTATCCGTTACCTGTTCCTGCATCTGTTCCGCCGTCGCGCCGGGCCAGGCCGCCGTGATGACCATCTGCCGGATGGTGAACTGCGGGTCCTCCATGCGGCCCAGCTGAAAATACGCTGCCACGCCGCCGATGGCCGTCATGATGATGAAGTACCAGACCAGCGCCCGATGCTTCAGCGATATTTCTGTCAGATTCGTCATCAGTCAGCCGCCTCCGTCCGCACACTCTGCCCTGCACGCAGCTTATGCACGCCAGCCGTGACCACCAGATCCGTAGGCGCCAGTCCCTGTACCAGGACTTGATTATCCCCGAAGTTCTCGACAGTAACCGGCTTGAGGCTGACCGTATGATCATCACCGACCACCCAGACCTGCGGCGTATCGCCATCCTGATAGATGGCCGACAACGGCAAAAGCGCCGTGCCCGCACTGCCCGCATCATCAGCAGATTTCGGCGTCAGGGCAACATTGGCCGTCATGCCAAGCTGCATGCCAGCTGGCGGCTCCGGCACTGACACGCGCACGCGATAGGTGCGGGACGCGCTATCCGCCATCGGCGCGATTTCACGCACTACACCTTCAGCCCGGTCATGGATCGCCCAGAACTTGACAACCGCCCGGTCACCTACGGCAATCCCGGCCACGCGGTTCTCCGGCACCTGGATTTCAATCTCCAGCTCGTTTGTCTGTACGAGCGTCAGCACGGTCTGGCCTGCGCCTACCACCTGCCCTTCCTCGGCTGTGATGGATGATACGACGCCATTTGCCCCGGCGGTGAGATTCGTATAGCCCATGGCATTATGTCCCTGCGCCGCCTGGGCCAGTGCATTCTGATAGGCTGCAAACGCCGCATCGTAATTAGCCTGATACTGGTCAAGCGTCGCCGCAGCCACAGCATTTTCCTGATACAGCTGGCTGTAGCGGGAAAGATTGCGTTGCGCAAGGTCAAGCTGGGCCCGCGCCTGAGCCACCTGGGCATCCCCCTGATTGGACTTCTGCACGACATCACGGCTGTCGATCGTCATGAGCACATCGCCGGCGCGTACAGACGAGCCCACCTGCACATTGCGGCTGATGATCTGCCCGCCGACCTGAAACGACATATTCGTCTCATACCTGCCGCGGACAGTCCCCGAATATGAGCTGTTATCCGCCAGCGAACTGCTATCCGCCTGCTGGGTCTTGACCAGTGGTGCCCGCTCCTGCTCCTGCTCCTTGCTGCCGCAGCCAGCAAATACCAGATTCATCATTGCCAGCAGGCAAACCGCCGCACATAGCTTATAGCCTTTCATGAGCCTCGCCTCCTGTCGGCACTTTCTTGGCTAAATCCACGATGTTCGCCGCGCAGGCACGCGTGACAAGCTCGTTAAATCCATTGAACAGGGTATGGATCTCGTTGGGATTCATATCGCGGACCAGATAGTCCACCCAGCCCTGAATGATATTGCGCAAGAATTGATGCTGCTCCTTGCCATACGAAGTCAGGAAGATATGTTTGACACGGCGATCGGCCGGATCGACTTCCCGATAGATGAAACCTTTGCCCTCCAGCAGGTTTACCGTCCGCGTGACAACAGCCTTGTCCAGGTACAGCATGCTCGCCAGCTCATCCTGCTTTGCGCCCTCATGATCGAAGATGCGGATCAGCATGATGTATTCCGAAAAGGTAAGGTCAAGTTTCTGGCAGGCCTCCACCACAAACAGCTGCGATCGCCGATGCAGGATAGAAAACCAGCGTCCCACATTTACATAATCATCCATAAACGTATTCCTCCCACCACTCCGTAGTATATAATAAGGTTTGTATGTTGTTGACTTTATCAAATAATTTTACTAAAAATGATAATAAAAGTCAATCATATAAGGCTTATTAATCCGACCTTAATATATATATACTTGCTAGATATATTAAGATTTGCTAAACTAAACTTTCGAGAGAGTACGCATTTAGGAGGTACATGAAATATAATGAATCAGAAAGAATTCCGGCTGTCTGTGCTGGCCCTTATCATCCTGCTGCTCGCGGGCAATGCCTGGCTGGCCATCACCGATCCGGTAGAATCAAACTACGCGCTGACCGCGCGTGAGATGCTCGAAGCCGGCGACTTCATCTCGCCGCGCATCTACGGCAACTACTGGTACGATAAACCGATTTTCTTCTACTGGGAACTCATCCTCGCCTTCAAGCTGTTCGGCGTCAACGAATTCGCCGCCCGCTTCTTCCCGGCGGTCTTCGCGTTCCTCAATGTCGGCCTCGTCTACTGGTTTGCCAAGAAGCTTTATAGCGCCAAGACTGCTATCTGCTCGGCCCTCGTCTTTGCCACGACGACAGGCTTCTTCTACCTGTCGCGCGCTGTCATTACCGACATGGCCTTTGTCTTTTTCTTCAACGCCGTGCTGGTCACCTTCTACTTAGCCTATCGCAGCGGCAACCGCCGCCTCTATCTGGGCTCCTTCTTCTTTGCGGGGCTGGCCACGCTGACCAAGGGCCCAATCGGCATCCTGATGCCGGGCCTTATCCTGCTGATTTTCCTCTGCATCCGCAAGCGTCCAGGCGAACTGCTCCGCATGATGTGGCTGCCAGGGCTTGCCATCTTCTGTGCCGTCGGCGGCTACTGGTACTATCAGATGTACCAGCTGCACGGCCAGGACTTCATCCTCAACTTCTTCGGCGTGCATAACTTCCTGCGCGCTACGGTGGCGGAACACAGCCGCGACGACGTCTGGTACTACTACACGCTGATCTTCCTGCTCGGCTTCTGCCCCTGGTCCTTCATCATGCTCTACCAGATCAAGAAACGCTGGCACGAGCTGCGCGAGAAGGTACGCGCCCGTTCGGTCAGCGAGAGCACCGTATTCCTGCTGCTCTGGGCGTTCATGGTCAATTTCCTGTTCCAAATGATGGCGACGAAATACCTGACCTACACGCAGCCGTCGTTCCTGCCGCTGGCCATCCTCGCCGGCGTCCTGCTCAGCGAGCGCCTCACGATGGTCAAGAAGGTCGCCGCTGGTGCCTGGGTGCTCTATATGATCCTGACCTTCGCCGGTGCCGTACCGCTCTGCGATCATCGTTCTGGCCGCCTGACGTCAGAGGCACTCAAGGAAGTCAATCCCAGCCAGCGTCCTGTTTCCAACTATGGCGACTACCCAACTTCCCTCGTATTTTATTCGCATGACAAGGTAACTCAGCTGGCTCCCAGAGAGATCATCGAGACCACACGCCCCGGCGGCATGTCCTGGGATGCTAAAAACGTCATGCCATTCCTGGCCTTCGAGGATTTGCCCACGGACGAGCCTATCATCGTCACCGTGCAAAACTCCCGAGCCGACCAGCTCAAGCATGCCTTACCTCAAGCCGAACTGCGCACGCTGCGCACCCTCGACACCTATAGCATCGTCGAAATGATCATCCCCGACGAAGCAGCCAAACAGAAAGGAAGCAATGATAAATGATGAGAGGCAGCAGTTTGTCTATCGTAGTGCCCGTATATAATGAATCGGACAACCTGCGTCATTTCCATGCAGCGATCTGCGAGGAAATGGCAAAGCTCGACTACGATTGGGAGCTCATCTTCGTGAACGATGGCTCCACCGATAACAGCAAGGAAATCCTGCTCGAACTCGAACAGCAGGACAGCCATGTCCAACCGATTTTCCTGGCCAAGAATTCCGGCCACCAGCTGGCTCTCACCTGCGGTCTTGACCACGCGGACGGCGATGCCGTCATCACGATGGATGGCGACATGCAGCACCCGCCAGCGCTGATCCCGACGCTTCTGGATTACTGGAATCAGGGCTATGACATCGTCCAGACCATCCGCGAAGCCACCGAGGATGCCTCCTGGCTCAAGAAATTGACCTCCGCCGGATACTACAAATTGCTCAATATCATTTCCGAGGTTCCGGTCCAGCCTGGCGGCTCTGACTTCCGGCTCATGGATCATCAGGCCGTTGTCGCTTTCCGTCACTACCGCGAACACGCCCGTTTCATCCGCGGCATCATCGGTTCTATGGGCTTCAATCAGATACAGGTACATTTCACGGCCCCGCCGCGCTTTGCTGGCGTATCGAAATTCTCGCCCAAGAAAATGCTGCGGCTGGCCGTCGACGGCGTCTTTACCTGCTCGACCTTCCCATTGCGCATTGGCCTCTACGCCGGCGTGGCCTCCATGTTTGCCAGCTTCCTGCTCATCCTGCACGTCCTCTATGAGACATTCGTGCAGGAAGCTACCGTAGCCGGCTGGCCGAGCATCATGGCCTGCATCCTGTTCTTCGGCGGTATGCAGCTGTTGGTTCTCGGGCTCATCGGCGAGTACCTCGGCCGCACCTACGAAGAGACGAAGCGCCGGCCGCTCTACTTGATCGAACGCGGCAAACCGCGCGATCAGAACAACAGATCCGCCATCAGCAAGGAGGAACGTCTATGACTTGCCCACGAGTCGGACATATCAATTTCCTGAATGTCCTGCCGCTGACCTGGAGCTACGCACACGGTGCTGACCAGGGCCTTGCCATCACCCGCGGCGTACCGGCAGTCCTCAACAACGATATCGTCAATCACCGGCTCGACGTCAGCAATGTCTCCTCCATCATCTATGCCCGTGACAGCGAGGAGCTCGTCGTCCTGCCGGATGTCTGCGTGAGCAGCGATGGCGACGTGCAGAGCATCCTGCTCGTCTCGCGCAAGCCGATCGGCGACCTGCGCGATGACAAGATCATCCTGACGGCCAAATCGGCCACCTCCCACTGCCTGCTCAAAATCATCCTGCGCGGTGCCTATGGTGCCATCCCGAACTACTACGTGCGCCATATAACGCCCGAGGATCCGATTCCCGAGGATGCAGCCGCATCGCTGCTGATCGGCGATGACGCGCTCTGGCTCTACCACCATCAGCAGCCAGACCTCTACTACTACGATCTCGGCCACGAATGGAAGCAGATGACAGGCAAGAAGATGGTCTATGCACTCTGGGTCGCCAACAAGGATTTTGCAGCGCAAAATCCCGCGCTGCTCCAGCTCGTCTACGACCGCATCCACCATGCCTTCCAGAACGGTCTTGCCCACAAGCGCGAGGCCATCGAGTCGATCCTTGCCGGCAAGCCATTCACCTACGAGCAGCTCGACGACTACCTCGGCCCGACCATCCGCTGGGAGCTCACCGAGGAATACCTCGACGGCCTGCGCACCTTCTACGACCTCGCGCACCAGATGAATCTCATCGAGCACATCCCCACCATCAAGCTGGCAAATGTGCAGCGCAGCTGAAAATCATATAGGCAAAAAAGGAGCCAGTGCAATCTAGCGATAGATTGCACTGGCTCCCTTTCTATTCCGCTATTCTTCATTTGATGCGGATAACGCCAGGCTGGATGATCTTCCATTGCCCGTTGCGCTTCTGGAATTTCGCCGGCAGGCGGACCTGTATTTCCCGGCACTCTCCTTGCTCGTAATTCGAGGCGAAGGTCTCCTTCATGCCACCCTCGTTATGCAGCTGCTGATCATACGGATGCAGGGGATTCGGCACGACGATATAGGCCCCGACAGCCTCAGGAACCGGCCACGCCCAATAGGTGCTCTGGGCGATATCCTCGACGGCCGCGAACTGCGGCATGGCCTGCCCATTCTCCTGCGCCGCATGGTCGGTGCAGACGAAGACCTCCAGCTCATTGGTCTTGACGAAGGCCTCGCAGGCCTGCTGCGCCTTGGGCACATCCATGCTGGCCGCCAGATTGTTGTAGTCTGCGAGGAACGCATGCCAGACTTCCTTCTGCTTCTCAGCCAGGATAGCCTCCTGCTCCAGCGCCTGTTCCGCTTCTTTGGCTTCGGCCTCGGCCTGCGCTGCCGTCGCCTCAGCGGACAAGCGCGCCTTGAGCACCTTGACATCCTGCTTGAGGGCTGCCACCTCTTTTTCCAGTTCGGCGATCTTGTTGAACTGCTTACGGCCGCTGATGATGACCGACCAGTTATACGCCACACCGACCAGCGATACCACGCTCAGCACGCCGATCAATACAATCAATACACCAGCCACAAGTGGTGGAAATAACTCCATAACTGCTGCTTCCTTTCTGCTGCACGCATTTACTCTTTGCCGTTCAGGCGGTCAGCCAGCTCCAGGATGTTCCGGATGCGTTTCGCCTCGGTCGCCGTCAGCATGCGGTCGTCGTTCGAGCCGCCCTCGACGCCAGGCATCGTGATCTTTGCCGCCAGCACATCGCTGATCTCACGCATGGCCTTGCCGGTCTCCGCATCGACGGGCTGGTCGCACCATTCCATGATGCCGCTTTCCGTCTGGGTCGTCGCGACAGGCACCTGAGCCCGGATATGATAGATCGCATCAGCCGTCGGCTGGAGGTCTACCCCCTGAAAGCCCATCGGCCGGTGGCCGCGATGACGCAGGATGACATGCAGGACAGCTACGCCGTCTGCGCCCCGCACCAGATAGGGCTGGAAGAAGATACCATCCTCCGTCGGGTCTGCATAGCGATAATACGTCGCACCATCCTCCCCCTGGGAGATCTCCATATCGGCCGTCAGCCCGCGGATGACCTGATCCGGCTCCTCGGCACGGCCCAGCCGCTTATCGAGAAGTTCCTGCTTCTTGCGCGCCTTCTCCCGCAGCGCGGCCTCCTTGGCTTCCTTTTCCTGGCGGGCTGCCTCCTTTGCTGCCTCCTGCTTATCTTTCTCGGCCTGCACAATCTCCCGCGTCTGATGATAGTGGATAGCCATTAGATAGCCGCCGCCACTAGCTACAGCCAGGACCAGTATCGCAACGATTATATATTTGATTTTCCCCATCGTCAGGCTCCTTTCCCAGAATCCCATTTACTCTCTTCCATTTTTTATATACGACAAAAAGGAGGGCTGTTCCTGCTCTCCTCCTAAAAATCGCATCATGCCATAAGCGTACGGAAACCGCTGGCCTTGTGCAGCCGGTTCATTATGGCAAGTCCCAGCCCGTCTTCCGTCGTACCTTCGCCAAGCAGGACATCGGCTGGTTTATCATCAAAGCTGCGTAAAGCTTCATAGATATTGGCCGCAATGGCCGGCAAATCCTGCTGATGACCATAGTCGGCCATGAGATCTGCCGGCACCAGATCATAAAGCTCCTGCAGGACCTCGTGGCTCGCGATGACCCCCACCGTATGGCCCTCGGCCTGCAGGCGCCCGATTTCCCGCTGGAAGGCGCGGGCCATGCGCGTCGGCATGCCCTCGATAAGAGTCAGCGGAGCCTTGGGCGCATAATGCGTATACTTCATGCCCGGCGCCTTGGGCACTGCGTCTGCCCCGACAAGCGCAGGGTCGAGAGCGACAGCCTCCTCGCCGATAAGCTCGGCGAGCATCTCGCGCGTCACCGCGCCAGGGCGCAGGATGACGGCCTTGCTGCCCGTGCAATCAACGATTGTCGATTCGACACCGAAGCGGCAGGCGCCGCCATCGAGGATCAGCGGGATCCGCCCATCCATATCGCGGGCCACGGCCGCAGCAGTCGTCGGGCTGGGCCGGCCTGAGATGTTGGCCGAGGGCGCAGCGACCGGCACGCCAGCCTCCTTTATCATCGCCCGGGCAACATCGTTTTCGGGCATGCGGACGCCTACCGTGTCAAGGCCGCCGGTGATGCGGTCCGGTACGAGGGCGCGGCGCTTCAAGATCAGCGTGATAGGCCCGGGGCAGAAGGCCGCGAGCAGCTTCTCCGCCAGTGGCGTCACCTGCACGGCGACCTGATCGACCATCGAACGGTTCGCCACATGCAGGATCAGCGGATTATCCGACGGACGCCCCTTGGCATCATAAATCCGCCCACAGGCATCACCGTCAAGGCCATTGGCGCCGAGCCCGTAGACCGTCTCCGTCGGGAAGGCCACAAGACCGCCCTGCCGCAGGATTTCGCCTGCCTGCTGCAAAGTGGCCTTCTGCGCCTTCACATCTTCTATCTTCACAATTCTCGTATCCAAAATGCCACACCTCGCTTACCAAGCCGGCGCTCGTCCCGCTCCAGGGATGGGCGCTCCTTATTCCGCTTGTCTCCATGCTACGACCACGCGCTCGATGCCGGCGTAGTCCTTGATGATCTCTGTCCTGCCGATCAGCGGGTTCGCTGCGGCCAGAGCCGCGACATCCTGTGCCTGATGGATGCCGACCTCGAAGGCCATGAATCCGCCGTCCACGAGCATCGCCGGTGCCTCTTGGCAGAGACGGCGGTAGAAATCCAGCCCATCCGTACCGCCAGACAGGGCCGTCAGCGGCTCCTTGCAGCGGACCTCCGGAGCCAGCCCCGCAATGTCTGCCTCGGGGATATAGGGCGGGTTGGACAGAATCGCCGCATAGCTGTTTTCCTTGATGGGGGCCAGCAGGTCGCCCGTATGGAAGACGATGCGGTCTGCCAGCCCGAGGGCTGCGGCATTCTCTTCAGCCACGGCCCGCGCCGCAGGGCTGATGTCGACGGTATCCGCCTTGGCCAGCGGCGTGAAGTTCAGCACCGACAGGCAGACTGCGCCTGTCCCGGTACCGATGTCGGCAAAGCGCACCTCGCCTGCCGGCATAGCCTTGAGCCGCTCGACGGCCGCCTGCACCAGTATCTCCGTATCCGGGCGCGGGACGAGCGTATCCGGCGTCACCTTGAACGTCAGCCCCATGAATTCGCGCTCGCCGATGATGTACGCCACCGGCACATGATTCACACGCTGCTTCACCATCTCGCGATACGCGGCCAGTTCCTCTGCCTGCAGCGGCTCATCGAAATGCACGTAGAGATAGATGCGCTGCTTGTCCAGCAGATGGGAAAGCAGTACCTCCGCATCGAGGCGCGGAGATTCCACGCCCTTCTGCTCAAAGTACTGCTCCGTCCATTTGAGGATTCTGCCAATGGTCCATATCTGATTGCTGTCTGCCATTACTTCACCTGTTTCAGCCGCTCAGCCTGATCCGCCGTGATGAGCGCATTCAATATCTCATCCAGCTCACCGCCGAGCACGGCATCGATTTTATGCAGGGTCAGGCCGATGCGATGATCGGTCACGCGGCCCTGCGGAAAATTATATGTACGGATGCGCTCGCTGCGGTCGCCCGACCCCACCTGGCTGCGGCGGTCAGCGGCCACGGCATCCTCCTGCTGCTGGCGTGCCTGGTCGAGGATGCGCGCGCGCAGCACCTTCATCGCCTTCTCCTTGTTCTTGAGCTGGGACTTCTCATCCTGGCACTGGACGACGATGCCCGTCGGCAGATGGGTGATGCGGATGGCCGTCTCCGTACGGTTTACGTACTGGCCGCCTGCCCCGGAAGCGCAGTAGGTATCGATGCGCAGGTCATTCGGGTTGATGTCGATTTCGACATCCTCGACCTCGGGCAGCACAGCCACCGTGACCGCCGAGGTATGGATGCGCCCTCCCGACTCCGTGACCGGCACGCGCTGCACGCGATGGGTGCCGCTCTCATACTTGAGACGGCTGTACGCCCCAAAGCCCGTCACCATGAACGAGACTTCCTTGAAACCGCCGATCTCGGTCGCATTCGCATCGATGAGCTCCGTGCGCCAGCCCTGCTTCTCCGCGTAGCGCGAATACATGCGGAACAGGTCGCCGGCAAACAAGGCCGCTTCCTCCCCGCCAACACCGCCGCGGATCTCGACGATGACATTCTTGTCATCGTTCGGGTCCTTCGGCAGTAGCAGGATGGGCAGCTCCTGATCCAGGACTTCCTTCTGGGCCGTGAGCTCCGCCAGTTCCTCCTCGACCATCTTGCGCATCTCATCGTCAAGGGGCTCGTCAAACATCGCCTTGTCCTCAGCGATGCCTGTGACCACGCGCTTGTATTCGCGGAACTTCTCGACGACCGGTGTCAGGCTCGCGTGTTCCTTGCTGTATCGCTGCCAGCGGTCGATGTCCTGGATGGTGTCAGGATCGCTGATCAGCGACTCGAGCTCCAAATATTTGTCCTCAACAGCCTGAAGTTTACTCAGCACAACATTCTCCCTCTACTCTGATATATTCGCCGGTCCCCGCCATGATCTCTTCGGCAGGCAGCACGGCCTTCAACGACTCGATGGCCACCTCGACCATATCATCCTCCGGCGGCCGCGTCGTCAGATATTGCAGCCACAGGCCCGGCTTGATGGCCGTCTGGATGATGGCATTCTGGCTGCGGCCGGCCAGCCGGATGAGCTCATACGAGATGCCTGCGACCACTGGCAGCAGCAGGATGCGGCTCGCGATGCGCTCAATAAGCGACGGCCAGCCCAAAAACGCAAACACGAAAATCGACACGAGCATGACAATCAGCAGGAAATTCGTCCCGCAGCGCGGGTGCAGCCGCGAAAACTGCTGCACATTCTCCACCGTCAGCGGCAGCCCTGCCTCGTAGCAATGGATGGTCTTATGCTCAGCCCCATGATACTGGAACACACGGCGGATATCCTTCATACGCGAAATCCCCCAGATATACAGCAGGAAAATCGCCAGCCGCAGGAACCCTTCGAGCAGATTCAGGCAAAACGGGTCGCTGGTGATGTCATGGAAAAATTTTGCCGCCCCGGTCGGAATGGCGATGAACAGGATGCTCGCCAGCACCAGCGCGAACACGATAGTACCTGCCATCTCCCGGTCCGAGAGCTTCTCGTCCTCATCGCCGGCCATCTGGGCCGAATAGGACAGCGACTTCATGCCGATGACCAGCGACTCGATAAGCGCTACCGAACCGCGCAGCATAGGACGCTTCAAGATGGGGAACCGCTCCGTGATCGAATGGACGGGATTCACATCCACCTGTATCCTACCATTCGGGTCGCGCACAGCCGTCGCCGTCAGCTTGGGCCCGCGCATCATGACTCCTTCGATGACGGCCTGGCCGCCAACCATCAATCTATCACTCAATGGTACTTCCTCCTTTTTTCGGGAATACCGATTATTTCAATATTATGAATTGCCTCATAGTAGCCGCATAATAAAAGAAAGCAGAACAGATTGCTCTGCTCTGCTTTACCGTTCGTGCGATTATTTCTTGGCCAGACGCTTGTTGAACTTCTCGATACGACCGCCTGCCTGTACGTCACGCTGACGACCCGTAAAGAACGGATGGCATTTGGAGCAGACATCGACGCGAAGCTCCTGAACCGTGGAACCCGTCGTGAACGTGTTGCCGCAGCCGCAAGTTACCTTAGCCTCGAAGTATTCCGGATGAATACCCTGTTTCATTATTACACCTCGCTTTCACCCCAAGAAACTGGGAATTGATACAAGCAAGCTATGCGCAAGCTTGGTTTAGACCTAGCTCCCCGTCGGGGTAAAGCCAGTCAAGTTTTTGACTTGGAACCAGACGTCAGTACGTCCAGTACTGGAATATTATATCACGCAGAAACAGTGGATGCAAGGGAAAATCCATCACCGATCAGTGTTTCTTCGCATTCTGGCAGGCAGGGCAGAGTCCGAAGAAGTACAGCTGATGCGCCGTGATGTCATAGCCCGTCGCAGCAGCCGCCTGCTGCTCGACGCCTGCCGCATCCAGATCCCCCATGATATCGTCGACGCGGCCGCAGCAGGTGCAACGCACATGCGGATGGGCCGCCGTATTGGCATCATAGCGGAAAGCATCCTCGCCCACATTGAGCTCCTGCGCCAGCCCGACCTCGCAGAGGATCGCCAAGGCCTTATAGACCGTCGCCAGGCTCATCGTCGGATAGTAAGGCTGCAGCTCCCGGTAGAGCATCTCGGCATTCGGATGCGCCGTGGTATGCGAAAGCGCCCGATAGACAGCCAGCCGCTGGGGTGTGACCTTGAAGCCGCGCTCGCGGAGCAGCGCCGTCACTTCCTGGGGTTTGAGCATCGCCTTCATGACAAAATCCTTTCTTGCTCACGAACTAACAAATAATGATTATCTATTTGTATTTATTCTATCTTATCTCCGCACGCCTTGTCAATATCCAGGCAAAAGAAAAGAGAGCCGCGCGCCGCAGCTCCCTTGTGTTTTATGCAACTTTCGTCTTCTTGCGCTCAACCTGACCAGTCTCTACTGCGGCCGCACGACGCATCAGCCATTCGGCCCGCCGCGTCTGTACCTTGCGCTCATAGCAAACATAGTCATGATTCCAGTTGATGCTCTTCCTCATCTTCTTCATCGCAATCCCTCCATGTTCACAATATGTACGTATAAATCCCTATGAATAAGTCTCCCTGACTTTGGAGTTATTTTATCATGTTTCAAAAGTATTGTCACGATAAAATTCAGTAATGGAAACAGCCGGCAAGCATAGGCATCTGGCCGGCTTGCTGCCGGCAAGATCCTGGACGGCCCGGCATACGAGCACCGCATCCACCGGCGCATCACCCGCCAGCAGCTGGAATTTCCCCGCTGGCAATCCCTGGGCATAGGCCGTGAGGATACGTCCTTCGCGCTGGGTCTGCGACAGTGGTGCCGTATCATCCTGCCCGATGACGAAATGGCGCACTACCCCCTTGCGCGTATAGTCGATCAGGCAGCGGTTCATCGACAGATTCTTGTCGCGGCGCGCCTGCCAGTCCTGCCAGACATCCGGCGGAACGGCATTCATGTGCCGGCTGAGCTCGGCCTGCTCGGCCCGGGTCAGCCCCTGGGTCTCCTGCTTGTCCACCAGCGCCGTAGCCGCAACGATATCATCCCCGTACTCCAGATAGTAGTCGGGACCGCCGCGGCCTGCCGCAGCATCCTCCGACGTCCGCATGAGGGACCCGAACACATAGAACCGGATGTCCGGATACTTCTGGTGCAGCACGGCAAACTGCGCTACGCGCGCCGCCAGCAAGGGCTCTGGCAGCTCATGGCGGCGCGACGGTACCAGGCCGCCGTAGAGCAGGGCATCGGCAGACACCATCGCGGCATCGGCGGTGCCGATGTTTGCCCGCACCCAGGCCCAGAGCTTATCCGGCTGCCCCGGACAAGCAGCGCCATCGCTCAGGAGCTCAGCCGGTGGCAGCAGGACTTCATAGCCGCGGGCGCGGAGGCGCTCCACCGCCGCCTGATCTGCCAGCGCGCAGTTATCGTAGGGGACAAATAGCAATTTTCCCTTGGCTGCTGCCAGGGATGCATCCACGGCCAGCAGGCTGAACAGCCCGGCCAGGACAGCAGCCAAAATCATCCTTATCGTTTTCATAGCTCCACCTCATTGGCCGCATAGACTATCCTCTCGGTGTTTGCTCTTTAATTCGACATCGCCCTGCCAAAAACCTGCCATCGGCCGCCACGTTATTTGTGTTATAATGAAGACATTACGACAGAAAGTTGGTAGTTACGCTATGCTTACAAACGATATCAGCGCGGTCATCGCGAAAGAATTGAACGTCCGCCCGAAACAGGTCACGGCGGCCATCGAGCTGCTCGATGACGGCAACACGGTGCCCTTCATCGCCCGCTACCGCAAGGAAGCCACGGGCTCACTCGAAGACGAGCAGCTGCGCGTGCTCGAAGAGCGCCTTGCCTATCTGCGCAACCTCGTCAAGCGCCAGGAGGAGATCCTCGGCAAGATCGAGGAGCAGGGCAAGCTCACGGACGAGCTGCGCACGGCCATCGAGAAGACCACGAAGCTGCAGGACCTCGAGGACCTTTACCTGCCCTACAAGCAGAAAAAACGCACGCGCGCCCAGATTGCCCGCGAGGCAGGCCTCGAGCCCCTCGCGAATGCCATGATGCTGCAGGCCCAGGCCAAGGGCACTGCCCTCGCTGAGGCTGCCAAGTTCATCGACGCCGCCAAGGGCATCGAGACAGCGGACGCCGCACTGGCTGGCGCCATGGATATCGTCGCCGAAACCACGATGGAAGATGCGGCCCTGCGCAAGAAGATGCGCACCCGGCTCTGGAACATGGCCGTCCTGACGACCAGCCTTGCCGACGATGCCGCTGAAGAGGACAAGCAGGTGCTCGAGATGTACGCCGAGTACCGCGAGCCTGTACATACTTTGCCCTCCCACCGCATCCTCGCCATCAACCGCGGCGAGAAGAAGGGCGCCCTCAAGGTCAAGCTCGAAACCAGCCACGAGGAGAACTGCCGCCGCATCTATGACAGCATCCACCGCCAGCCTTCCATCTGGGAGGAATGCCTGCAAGCGGCCATCGCCGACGGCTACAAGCGCCTGCTGCTGCCCGCCCTCGAGCGCGAGATCCGCAGCCAGCTCACCGAAGCAGCCGAAGCCCAAGCCATCAAGGTCTTCGGCGCGAACCTGCGCCAGCTCCTGCTGCAGGCCCCCCTTGCCGGACACACGGTCATGGGCCTCGATCCTGGCTACCGCAACGGCTGCAAGATGGCCGTCGTCGACGCCACGGGACAGGTGCTCGACTACGGTGTGCTGCAGATCACCCAGAGCGACCGCGCCAAGGCCGCCGCAGCCCAGACCGTGCTCACCTCCATCCGGAAGCACCACGTCACGCTGATTTCCATCGGCAATGGCACCGCCTCCTATGAGACGGAGCAGTTCACCGCAGAGCTCATCCGCGAAAATGCTCTCCGCGATGTCCACTATATCATCGCCAACGAAGCCGGCGCTTCGGTATACTCAGCTTCGGCACTGGCCAAGGAAGAGCTGCCCGAATACGACGTCGTCATCCGCGGTGCGGTATCGATCGCCCGCCGCGTGCAGGACCCCCTCGCAGAGCTCGTCAAGATCGACCCGAAGGCCATCGGAGTCGGCCAGTACCAGCACGATGTCAACCAGAAGGAGCTCTCCCATACCCTGGATGCGACCATCGAAAGTGCCGTCAACCATGTCGGCGTCGATCTCAATACAGCTTCGGCCGCCCTCTTGAAGCACATCGCTGGCATCAACGCGACGATTGCCAAGAACATCGTCGCCTACCGCAACGAAAACGGCAGCTTTGGCACCCGCCGCCAGCTGCTCAAGGTGCCACGTCTCGGCCCTGCGGCCTTCACGCAGTGCGCCGGCTTCCTGCGCATCGCCAGCGGCAAGTCCCCCCTTGACAACACGCCGGTCCATCCCGAGTCCTACCAGCTCGCCGAGGCCATCCTGGCCAAGCTCGGCTTTGCCCTGAGCGACCTGGGCGACAAAGACCAGCTCGCCCTGCTCGCCGCCAAGAGCAAGCTCGTCGACTGTGCCAAGCTCGCCAAGGAACTCGACGCCGGCGAGCCGACGGTCAAGGATATCCTCGCGGCCCTTGTCAAGCCAGGCCGCGATCCGCGCGAGGATCTGCCGGCCCCGCTGACGCGGCAGGCCATCGTCAAGCTCTCCGACATCCAGCCGGGCACCATCATGCGCGGCACCGTGCGCAACATCACAGACTTCGGCGCCTTTGTCGATATCGGCCTGCATCAGGACGGCCTCATCCATATCTCCGAGCTGTCCAAGAAACGCGTCAAGCATCCGCTCGATGTGCTCTCCATCGGCGATGTCATAAACGTCATGGTCATCAGCATCGATGAGAAGCGCAACCGCATCGGCTTATCGCTCAAACAAGTACCAAAGGAGGCACAGATCGGATGAGCCTGCTTGAACAAACCATCGCCATCATCCGCCCGGCCAGCCATGAGACCGCCAGCGCCGCCGCCACCCGCCTCCAACAGGTGCTCGAGGGAGACGATACCGCCCTGGGCCGCCTGCGCAGCCTGCTGCTGCGCTATCTGGCCATAACCGGAGAGCGCCATCCCCAGGCCCCCGAGAAATGCACGATCATCGCCTGCGCCGACCACGGGGTCGCCGCCGAGGGGGTCAGTGCCTATCCGGCCGAAACGACCGTGCAGATGACGCGCAACTACCTCATCAGCCGCGGCGGAGCCGCCAACGCCTTTGCCGACTACTGCGGGGCCGAGCTCCTCGTGGTCGATATGGGCATCGCCGCTGACACCAGCGACATCCCCGATCTTATCGACGCCCGCATCGCCAGCGGCACAGCCAACATGGCCCAGGGGCCGGCGATGACGCGCGAGCAGGCCCGTCAGGCCATCGAGACGGGCATCGACATTGCCAATCAGGTCATCGACGAAGGCTTCGATTGCCTGCTGCCCGGCGAGATGGGCATCGCCAATACCACGGCCAGTGCAGCCATCACGGCCGTCTGCTGCGGCCTGGCCGCGCCCGACGTCGCCGGGCGCGGCACGAATATCTCCGACGAACGCCTGCAGAAAAAAACAAGAATCATCGAACAGGCGCTGGCCCTCAACCAGCCCCAGCCGCATGACGGCCTCGATATCCTCGCGAAAGTCGGCGGCTTCGAGCTCGGCGCTATCGCCGGGATGATCCTCGGCGCAGCCGCCCGCCAGCGCACCGTCATCCTCGACGGTGCCAACACCGCAGCCGCCGCGCTCATCGCCCAGGCACTTGCGCCCGACTGTGTGGACTACCTGCTCGCCTCCCATCAAGGCGCAGAAAAATCCCATGTCCACAGTCTCAAGAAGCTCGGACTGGAGCCGCTCATGGACCTCGACCTCAAGCTCGGCGAAGCCTGCGGCT
The DNA here is from genome assembly GCF_008271345.1 of Pseudoselenomonas caprae. Taxonomy (NCBI): domain Bacteria; kingdom Bacillati; phylum Bacillota; class Negativicutes; order Selenomonadales; family Selenomonadaceae; genus Pseudoselenomonas; species Pseudoselenomonas caprae. Next base: position 12,546 of record NZ_VTOZ01000006.1, on the reverse strand, counting down.
CAAGCCTGGCGGCCACCATGCTCGACGCCGTGCTCACGGCTTGGGATGTACTCGACAAGCTGCCCCAGGACCCGATCGAGACACCGTTCCATCAGGAATACATGCGCCATGCAGCCCCGAAGATCACGGATAAGACCTTCGACTTCTACCTGCGCACGATGCAGGATCTCGACCGGGACGCGATGGAGCTCTGCCAGCAGCGCATCGACAACCTCGCCAAGCCCATCTACAGCCTCGGCTACCTTGAGCAGATTGCCGTCGAGCTCGCCGGCATCATTGGCGACGAACTGCCCGAATGCGGCATGGACAGGGCCTTGCTGGTCTTCACCGGCCGGCACACGAGCCCGCTGCAGTCGCAGCTCACTGCTGCCTTTGCCACCCATGCCGGTGCCGAAGTCACCCTGGCCCATCTGCGCGATGGCCTGCCGCCCACCGCGGCCTTTGACTTCGGCCGTGAGCACGCCGAGCTCCTCTCCCTGTCCTATCCGCTGCTCGGCCTGTCGCTGACCGAGATCGACGAGGATGCGCCCTTCGGTACGGCTGCCAGCGAGCTGCGCGCCGCGCTGCTCAAGGAAGACGGCAGCCTGCGCTACGCTGCTGACGAGTTCCTGCAGCAAACACCGGAAACATATCAGCCTGCAGTCAGCGCCATAATCGGTGCGATAATCGCCGCCGCGCATAACAGCAGCTTTATCCTGCTAGACGACGAAGCCACAGAAATCATCGCACGCTACACCGAGCTCTTATGCCCCGCTGTGCGCCCCTATATCCTGCATGTCCAGCCAGCAATGCTGCAGACCGGCATCACATTGCCCGGCGGCATCATCGCCAGCCTCGGCCTTGGCATCACCGAAGCGGCCATGCATATGCTGAACGGCATGCGCACCTTCGCGGAAACAAAAGTAGCCGTCGCCAGTGACGGCCCCGGTGCTAGTATACAAAAAAAATAAAATTCATAAAAAAGCTATTGACAAAAACCATATTTTAATTTAGTATATTATTCATATAAAAATTATATGAATAAACAAGATTACTTGATAGAGAGATTTTTGTTTATTGCTTCAACGACAACGACATAGATTCTTTGAATAGCTGATTATGACAACATAAAGGCTGGGCATTTTATTTGCTCAGCCTTTTTTATATATACATTTATACTGCTAAAAAGGAGTGCATGTATTATGAGAAAAAGATGGAATCTTTTGGCAATTTTAACTTTAATACTCAGTCTTTTCGTTACAGGTTGCGGAAAAGATGATATTGCCCAAACCACAGCTGCCAACAGTGGACAAGATAAGGTAACTATTGGCATTGGATATCAAATTCCAACCGCACAAACCTGGGGTGTTCTCATTGTAAAAAATAAACATCTTTTTGAAAAACATTTGAAAGCGGCTGCTCCTGATAAGGATTTTGAAATAGAATGGTCTAATTCTCCATCTGGCCCGCCACTTACCAATAACATGGTAGCAGGAAAGCTTCAGATTGCCTTAATGGGCGACATGCCCATTCTAATCAATGGCGAACAAGGCCAAAAAGCCAAAAATTATCAATCGGTATTTCTTGCCTTCGATGGCAAAGGAAAATCAGGCCATAATCAAGCGATCATGGCTCCAGAAAACAGTACGCTGACGATTGATGATCTCAAAGGGAAAACAGTATCTACGCCGTTAGGCTCTAGCGCACACCGTATGCTGTTAGAAGCCCTGGACAAACGTGGGATTACGGATCAGGTGAATATTGTCAATCAGGATGTAACCGTTGGCATGACTAATATTGAGCAGGATAAAATAGATGCTCATGCTACTTGGGAACCATATCCCTCTTTGATTCTTAGCAAAAAAACAGGCAAAGTATTGCTGGATGGCAGTGATACAGGCGTAGACTATCTTGATGGCGTTGTAGCAGATCGTAAATGGGTTGAAGCGAATCCGGAATACACGGTGGCTTTCTTAAAAGCTCTGCTTGAAGCTCATGAATTTATCCGCCAGAATCCAGAGGAAGCTGCACAGATTTTCGCAGAGGAAACACAGTATCCATTGGAGGTAACAAAAGCAATCGTCAAGAACGTACGATTCGATTCGGTCATTTATCGCAAAGATATCAATACGTTGGCAGGCAGCCGTGATTTCCTGAAAAAGATTGATAAACTCAAAGAGATCGATCTCGATAAGTTCGTGGATGACTCCTATCTGAAAAAAGCATTCAGCGAACTGAAGAAAGAATATCCTTCGGATCAGGAACTACAAGGCGAATGGTTGCCATTGAAGTGAGGCGCATACCAATGAACAGCGGAATAAGATGGATAAGAAAAACCACCGCCTTTCTTATATTTTTGGCCATTTGGCACGCATTGGTAACAAACAATGTCATGGTGCCGTTAATGTTTGGAAATCTGCCCTCACCGGTGGATGTCGGAAAAACCTTGATTAAGGCATTAGGCGAAACAACTTTTTATTATCATATTGCAGCGAGTTTTGTGCGCATTTTCATTGGCAGTACATTGGCATTGCCGTTGGCCGTATTATTGGGGATACTGATTGGCAGAACAGCATGGGCTGAGGATTTTATCTTGCCAATACTTGATTCACTGCGTCCAATCCCTCAAATTTCTTGGATTCCGGTAGCTATTTTGCTATTTCCCTCAGTTGAGGGCAGCATTATATTCATCACTTTTTTAGGAGCCTTTTTCCCCATATTGGTTAACACCATAGCTGGTATTCGCGAGGTAAATCCTTCCTATATTCTAGCTGCCAGAAGCATGGGGGCAACGAAGTGGCAGATGCTAACGAAAATCTATTTGCCCGATGCAATTCCCAATATCCTGACGGGTTTTTCCGTAGGTGTCGGCATTTCCTGGATGAGCGTAATTGCAGCAGAGATGATTTCTGGCAAATATGGAATCGGCTACTACACTTGGACTTCCTACACATTAATGGCATATTCCGAGACGATTGTTGGAATGATTACCATTGGCGTAATGGGAATCCTCTGCTTTACTTTTATCCAGCGAGTGGAAAAATACCTGTTGCGTTGGCGTTTGGAGGGATAATCATGAGCATTGATATAACCAATGTGACCAGGACATACCATTTACCAGATAAAAATGTTCATGCCATCCGCCATGTGGATCTCCATATAGCCAGCCATGAATTCGTTTGCCTCTTGGGACCATCGGGCTGCGGCAAGAGCACTCTGCTAAAAATATTATCCGGCTTGGAAAGACCTGATGAAGGCACGCTAGAGATTGATGGAACAAAAGTCAATGGTCCAGGCCGAGAACGGGCTGTAGTTTTTCAGGATTATGCCCTGCTTCCCTGGCGGACGGTCCGGGAAAATGTTGCATTTCCCTTGGAACTTGCCCATGTTTCCCGCAAGGATCGCGAAGAAAAAGCACAGGAATATTTAAAACTTGTGCATTTGGAAAAATTTGCCGATGCTTACATTCATCAACTGTCCGGAGGCATGCGTCAGCGTGTAGCCATTGCCAGAGCTTTGGTACAGCAGCCAGACATCCTCCTGATGGATGAACCCTTCGGTGCCTTAGATGCTTTTACCAGAATGGAACTCCAGTCAGAGCTTGTAAAAATATGGCAGGCTAAACGGCCAACCATCGTTTTTGTTACCCATGACATCGATGAAGCTATCTTTCTAGGCGATAAGGTAGTCATCATGACACCAAATCCTGGAAAAGTCCACTCTATAGTAGAAATCCCTGTGGGCAAACCACGACACAGAACCGGCCCGGATTTCAATTTTTATCGGGACAAAGTATATAAAGAGTTTTCTTTAGTGAATGAGTATGCAGTTGAATATTATATTTAAAATAGGAGGGCCCTATGGCTATACATGAACTGAAAGCGGATGTTGTTATCTTAGGTGGTGGCAGTGCTGGCACTATTGCGGCAATCAAGGCCAAAGAAAAGAATCCCGAAGCCGAAGTGGTAGTTCTGGATAAAGGCCCGATTGAAACTTCCGGTGCTATCGGAAGAGGTATGGATGCGTTGAATATCATGGCATCTCCTGGCTATTCAACGCCCGAAGATGTGGTCGAGGCGTTGACCAAAGTTACCGAGGGTATCCTTGATCAGGAAACAGCCTATGTTTTAGGCAAGAATAGCATTCAGGTGGTCAAAGACTTAGAAGATTACACCGGCCGGGAACCGGGAGATCTATTCCCTATCGATGAGAACGGAAACTATAAAACGAGCTATCTGCATCCAGTAGACCATCCCCTTTATCTGGCAATGGATGGAGAAGACATCAAACGTGCTTTGGCCAAGAGGGTGCGCAATTTGGGAACCACGGTTCTTGACTTCACCCCAGCAGTCCGTCTCTTCACAAAAAAAGGACGTGTATCCGCAATCCTGGCTTTCAATATCCGCACAGGAAAATTCTATTTCATCAAAACACCTACGGTTATCCTGACAGCTGGAGCCGTTGGAAAATTCGGCTTGCCGCGAGACGGCTATCTTAGCGGAATCTATGAATTTCCAGGCAATACGGGCGAAGGATTTGCCATGGCCTACCATGCTGGTGCAGAACTCATCAATTTGGAATGTTTCCAGACAAACTTACTGATGAAAGATTTCAATGGTCCGGCTTGCGGTTATGTTGTTATCCCACGTGGCGGATATGGCGTCAATGCGGAAGGAGATCGTTATTGGTCTCATGGGTATTGGTCTGGAGATATGTTCTTAGCCGTTTGGCGTGAACTGCAGGAAGGCAGAGGACCAGTATTCCTCAAAATGGATCATCTGCCAGAAGAAACGGTCGAAGGCTTGGAAAAAGTCCTTTGGGGAACAGAGCGTACTTCGCGAGGACTATTCCATAAAGCACGTGGCGAAAATTATCGTAAATGGGACTCTGTAGAGCAAGGTATGGAAGAAATTACGCTTTGCAGTGGACATAGTATGTCTGGCATAAAAGTCAATAAGGATACCGAAACTACCGTGCCGGGTCTTTATGCCGCTGGAGATTGTGCCGCTGTTCCCCATCAGTATTTAACTGGAGCCTTCGTTTTTGGCAGTATTGCCGGCGAAAAGGCAGTAGAATACGCCAAAAAGAATCCAGCACCAGCAACAGATGTTGACATAAAGCAGGTTGTTGCTGAAATAGTTGCCCCATTACAACGCGCAGAAGGGCTTACCGTAGAGGAAGTAGAATTCAAAATCCGTTCTCGTATCAGTCAGTATCTTACACCGCCAAAGAGCGATCCTTTGATGAAAAAACTTCTCTGGTGGATCAAGCGGATTCGCCAAGAAGATATTCCTCGTATCAAAGTAGATGATTACCATGATCTGATCAAGGTTACAGAAGTCAAAAGTATCCTGGATTGTGCAGAAATGGCTGCGAAAGCATCCCTTTACCGTACAGAAAGCCGATGGGGATTATGCCATTATCGTCTTTCCTATCCGAAACGGGATAAAGAATGGGATGATAAATGGGTAGTTGTCCGTAAAAATCAGCAATCGGGGGAAATGGAGCTCCATAAAGAAAAAGTTCCCGCACCAAGATGGCGATTCCATGCGCGTTTAGAATATGAGTATCCGTCATTACACCTTGATATCGGTCATGGCTATGAACATCCCCAAAATGGTGTACTTGATCCCTGGATTAACGAAAAAGTGAAGCGCGAGGGAATGCAAACGCCTAAACGAATTGTACCAAACGGAGGAGCAATCGCATGAGTATCAATAAGAAAAATGATTATCAGTGGATAAAAATAGACCCCGGGAAATGCGTACATTGTGGAATCTGTGTCAATTATTGCCCCAGGGATGTGCTGGCTAAAGACGATAATGGCGTCCCGTATATGAAACATCGAGATGATTGCTGGTACTGTGATGTCTGCTCTTTTGTCTGCCCTAAAAATGCCTTGGTGTTAAAAGAAGTGCCTTATTTGATAAAATAAGCAAAAAACCTCCCGTACCGCTAATGAAAAACGAGCACAATCGCTATGCGATCATGCTCGTTTTTCATTTATGATTAAAAATTAAACTGCTTAAGTGCCTGTTTCTGCTCTGCAGCCATATGCGAAAGCGTGTCGCTGGCCGAGGCGATTTCCTCCGACGAAGCGGACTGCTCCTCGGTAGCTGCCGAAACCGACTCCATATGCTCCGAAATCTCACGGCCCTTGGCGTTGATTTCCGCCACCGAATCGGAGATGTTCTGCGCATCCGCATTGACCTGACGGATGGCCGCATCCATTTCCTTGGTCTTGGCCGCACCGGACTGCACGAGATCATGGATGCGCTCGAATACTGCCTGCAGCTCCTCGACCGACTTCGCACCGGTGACGACAGCGTCGCAGCCCTGCTTCATCGAATCGACAGCCTCAGCCGTATCCTGCTGCATCGCATTGATAAGGCCGGCAATCTTCTGGGCTGCCTCTTCGGACTGCTCAGCCAGCTTGCGGACCTCCTCCGCTACGACGGAGAAGCCGCGGCCCTGCTCACCAGCACGCGCTGCCTCGATGGCGGCATTGAGTGCCAGCAGGTTCGTCTGGCTGGCAATCTCCGAGATTGTATCGACGATAGCCCCGATTTCGCCCGAGCGGCTGCCCAGACGGCTGACCATCTCAGCCGTGCTGCTGACCGTGGACTCGACATCGCGGATCTCACGCACCGAGTCAGCCAGTGCCTTGTTGCCCTGTGCTGCCTCACCAGCAGCCGTCAGGGAGTTTTCCGATACCTCGCCAGCATGGGCGCGCATCGTCTGGATGGAAGCATTCACCTTGTCCAGCAGTTCCTGGCTGGCCTTGAGCTTCTCCTCCTGCTCGATGACGATATGCGCTGCCTCGCCAACAGCCTCAGCCGACTGCACCGAAGCCTGGGCCGACTGCAGCGAAGCCTCCTTGAGGTTGCCCGAGGAGTCGCTGATATCCTGGATGGACTTATAGACACCCTTCATATAAGCAGCCAGCTTATGCTGCATGTCAGCCAGGACACCGGAGAGATGACCGAACTCATCGCCACGGTCCAGAGCCATCGCCGAGCCGCGGAAATCACCATCGCGGAGCTTCTCGCAGACTGCGCGCATCGAATCGAGGGCCGACGTGATATTACGCGCCGTCATCAGGCTGCCGCCGGCCTGCACCACCAGTGCGACCAGCGTGACGATCATGATGAGCATCAAGGCACTGCTGTTCGCATCGCGGCTGGCCTGCTCTCTGGCCTCCGCCTGCTCGTTGACGCGCTGCTGCTGGCCATGGAAAGCATCGCGCAGGCCGCGCGTTGCCGGCGAGCCTTCTTTCTCATAATAAGCCAAGGCGTCGGCCGCCTTGCCCTGATTCGACAGCTCGATGACATGCGTCATGACCTTCTTGTAGTTCGCCCACTGCGCATCGATCTCGCTGGTATCCTCGATCGGCATGCCCTTGACGGTTTCCTTGTACTCAGCCAGAGCCTTCTCAACGTTGTCCGCAGCTTCCTTCTGCTGCTTCGACACCGTCTTCAAGCGGTCGGCATTGTCGTGGAGTGTTATCATCTGCAGCGTCTTGACCATCATGACACGGCTGTACTCGACAGCAGTTCCCAAATGCTGCACCCCCTTCATCTCATGCTGGTACATGCTGTTCATCGCATGGTCAGCATTGCTCAGGGAACGATACCCCGTAAAGCTGATACCCAGCATGGCAATCGCAGCGACCGCCACGATAAGCATCAGCTTGTAAGCTACCTTCAAATTATCAAATAATCCCATTTCTCGCACCTCCTAAAATGATAGATTTCTATTATATCAATTTTATTGTACCATTGCAAAAAAAAGCGCACTATTCTTTTATACTTATAAAATGTATAAGTTTTTCTTATACACTTCCCGTCCACACAACTATTATTTTTACAATTCATATTGACATATGCCTTGCTGGCGGATATAATGTAAACATATTAAACATGTATGATTTATCAATCATCAATGCAGGAAAGAAGGTATCCTTATGGCAAACGAACAACATAACCGGGTCGACCAGGCCCGCGAAGAGGCTTTGCGCCAGCACAATCCCGGCGCCAGCCGCCAGCAGATGATCCTCTGGTTCGGTGCGCTGATCCTCGGTGGCATCCTCGGCTCCCTCGGGCTGGCTCCTTTGAATGAACTGTTTGATTTCATCGCCACGGTCTTCACGCGGCTGTTCCAGTTCATTGCCGTGCCGACCATCGCACTTGCCGTCATCACGACGCTCTCGGCCCTCGGCGGCAAGCGGGAAACCAAGACGATCTTCGCCCATGCAGTGACTTATACCCTGCTGACGACCTTTTCCGCCGCCGCAGTCGGCCTCGCGCTCTACCTCTGGATCGCCCCGGGCAACCTGCCCGCCGAAGTAGTCGGCGCCGGCACAGCCGCCGTCCCCCTCGACAAGGTCGGCTCCCTTTCCTACTATGACCATATCCTCTCGGTCATCCCGAACAATATCCTGCAGCCCTTCCTGGCCGGCAATGTCCTCTCGGTCATGATCATCGCGGCGTCCGTGGGTTTGGCCCTGGCCTTTATGCCCCAGACTGAGAACCGCGCCGTCCTGATCAAAGGGCTCTACGGAATACAGGAATTGCTGTTCACGCTGATCAAGGCGATTCTCTGGGCCCTGCCTGCCGGCATCCTGGCCTTCTCCGGCCAGCTCGCCGCCCAGATCCAGGCAGGTGTCATCGTCGGCGCCCTTGGCAAATACGTTGCCGTCGTCCTCGGCGGCAACGCCATCCAGTTCTTCGTCGTGCTGCCGCTGTTCCTGCTGCTGCGCGGCCTGAACCCCATCGACGTCTTCAAGAAGATGAGCCCGGCGATAGCCGTCGCCCTGTTCACCAAAAGCTCGGCCGGCACCTTGCCCGTGACGCTGGCTTCCGCTGAACAGAATCTCCAGGCGGATACGCGCGTATCACGCTTCGTCCTGCCGATCTGCACGACCATCAATATGAATGGCTGCGCGGCCTTCATCCTCGTGACCTCCCTGTTCGTCATGCAGAATGCCGGCATCGAGCTCACGCTCGGCACGATGGTCTCCTGGCTCTTCATCGCCGTCCTCGCGGCTGTCGGCAACGCAGGTGTGCCGATGGGCTGCTACTTCCTGACGCTCTCGCTCATGAGCTCCATCGGAGCACCGATTGGCCTTATGGGTGTCATCCTGCCCATCTACACGATCATCGACATGATCGAGACGGCAGAAAACGTCTGGTCCGACTCTTCGGTCTGCGCCATGACCGACCACGACCTCAAAGGCAAGCTCGAATCCCCAGCTCCTGCTGGTTCTCTTTCCTGAAATATCCTAGGCAAGGCAGAAAAAGGATAACGTACTGAAAAAACTTTATATTCCCCTACACACTTTTCGCAGTTGCGGGATATAAAGAACAGACAGCTGATCGATCTGCTCAGGCAGCCGGCACCGCAAGGCTTGTTGGCTGCCTGTTTTTTTTAAGGAAAAAATTTTTTCGTCGATAATAATGGATAGAAGGTATTTTTCAGGATGAGAGGATCTTGCTGGTAAGAAAGAGGAGGAATCGGTATGCACAAACTGTTCAAGGCCCTATTGATGTCAATGGTAGCTTTTTCGGCCATTTTCCTGGCCACAGGCTGTTCGGCAGAAACTGGCAAACCTGCCCAGGAAACGGCAAATAGCAATAAGTTCCCGGCATTCCAGACGGTAGATGTAGCTGGTAATCCTGTCACGCAGGATATTTTCAAAGGGAAGAAAATCACTGTCGTGAATATCTGGGGCACCTTCTGCCCGCCCTGCATCGAAGAGATGCCGGAACTGGGGAAATGGGCCCGGGAAATGCCGCAGGATGCGCAGATCATCGGCCTCGTATGCGATGCCATCGGCCCCAGCGATAAAGAAACAACGGCAGCTGCTGTCAAGATCTTGAAGGATGCCAATGCCAGCTTTGTGAATATCCTGCCGGACGACAATCTGCTGAAGTATCTGGAAAGCATCGACGCCGTCCCCACGACCATCTTTGTGGATTCTGATGGCAACATCATCGGGGAAAAGGTCATCGGTGCCGATGTCGCTAAGTACAAACAGCAGGTCAAGGGGTATCTCAAATGACCCGGCTTGCCCAGCTCCGCAGCCTGCTGCTGGCTCTGGCGGCCGGCTGCATACTGTGGGGACTGTGGCGCGGTGAGGCCCGTATCATTTTCCATAAGGCCGTGCGCGTTTGCATGGAATGTATCGGATTGGGGTGAGACGATGGATATCACCCGTTCCTTCAACCGCCGCTTCGTGCAGCTGCTGGCAGCCGTGATCACCAATCAGGAATTGCTGAATCTCACCTCCGGCAAGCTCTACAAGGGCAGTGCCAAGAATCTGTGTGCGCCAGGACTTAATTGTTACTCCTGCCCGGCAGCCACCTTATCCTGCCCGCTAGGCGCCCTGCAGGCCGCCGGCGGGACAGCCGGCTATGGTTTCAGCTTTTATGCTGGCGGTTTCCTGCTGCTGCTGGGCGTGCTCTGGGGACGACTGGCCTGTGGCTTTCTCTGTCCCTTCGGCCTGCTGCAGGACCTGCTGAGCAAGCTGCCCGTGCCGAAACGGCGCTTGTTTCCGCCGCTGCGCTATGTGAAATACCTGCTGCTGGTGGTCTTTGTCCTGCTATTGCCCGTGCTGCTCCTCATGATCAATGGCATCGGAGCGCCGGCCTTTTGCGAGTACATCTGCCCGGCAGGTACACTGGAGGCTGCTGTACCGCTGCTGCTGACACATCCAGAATACCGGCAGGCCGCCGGCGGGCTGTTTGTCTGGAAAGCCATTATCCTGGCCGCTGTGGTCATTGGCTGCCTGTTCATCAGCCGGTTCTTCTGCAAGATGCTATGTCCGCTAGGAGCAGCCTACGGCCTGCTGAACGCCATCAGCATCTGCCGGCTGCATCTGGACAAAACGCGCTGTGTGTCCTGCGGCCGGTGCCACAAGAGCTGCCCCATGGACATCGACCCGGTGGCGCAGCTCCATTCCCCGGAGTGCATCATGTGCGGCCAATGTGTGGAAGCCTGTCCGCAAAAGGCCCTGCATCTGGGTATCAAGGCACCGGCAGCTAAGCCTGCTGCAGATGCTTGAATCAGGATATAGGAGGTATGCGTATGAAGCAGAAATTCTGTGCCCTGCTGCTGGCGTTGCTGGTTATGGCGGCAGCAGTTCCGGCCATGGCCGCAGCGAGCGATACGCCCACTGGCAGCAATTATCAGCAAAGTGATGATGGCTGCAAGGACGGCGTATGCCCGTGGAGAAAGGGCGGAAAATAAAAATAAGCCCCTTGCAGATGGCAAAGAGGTGTGACAAATGCGGAAGCATTTTGTCACACCTCTTTTTTCTTTCTTATTTATGCTCTGGCACAATCATCGTGTAGAAGCACAGGACGCCGAGCCCGTAGCCAGCCACCATGAGGAGGCTCATCGGGATGGCCGTATGGTCGCCCATGATGCCGACCACCGGCATCATGCAAGCGCCGAGGATCATCGAGAAGAAGCCCACGAGAGCACTGGCACTGCCGGCATTCTGCCCCTGCCTTGAGAGCGCCAGCGAAAAGCTCGCCGAGCCCATGACAGAAAGCGGCACGACCGTGACAAACAGTACCGCCACCGTATAGCCAATGGGCGCATCCAGCACGAAGCCCACCAGCAGGAAAAGCGAACCTGCCAGCGGAAGCAATACTCCCGCCTTTAATAGCTTTTCATCAGGCACCCGGCCTGCCAGGCGTGCCGGCAGCAGTCCGGCCAGCATCAGCCCGAGACCGATGAAGCCAAAGATCAAGCTGAAGGTCTGCGGCGAAACCTGATAGATATTCTGGAAGACAAACGACGAGCCGGCCAGATACGAAAAGAAGGCGCCGAAGACAAAACACTGCAGCAGGCAATGACCAAGGAAATAGCGGTCGCGCAACAGCTGCGGGTATTTGCGGAACGATTCGCTGAGGCCCTTGAGCCGCTGCTCCTTCGGCAAAGTCTCCTTGTAGGCCAGCGTGGCCAGCGCCTGCAAGATACCGATGAACACCAGCACCACGAACACGCCGCGCCAGCTCGTGAACAGGAGGATCTGGCCGCCCAGCACCGGTGCAATGATCGGGGCCAGGCCATTCACCATCATCAACAGGGCAAAGAAGCGCGTGAGCTCTGCGCCCTCGCAGACATCGCGGGCAATCGCGCGCGCGATGACGATGCCGCTGGCCCCTGCAAAGCCGGCCAGGAAGCGGCAGAGCAGGAACAGCCGGATATCCTGCGCCCAGACGCAGCCCGCCGTTGCCAGGATGAACAGGATCATGCCGATGAACAGCGGCCCCCGCCGCCCATAGCGGTCACTGAGCGGCCCCGTGAAGATCTGGCCGATGGCCATGCCGATGATGGTCATCGTCAGCGTCAGCTGTGCCAGCGAAGCCGAAATCCCCAAGTCAGTCTGCACGGTCGGCAGGGCTGGCAGGTACATATCGGTCGAAAGCGGCGCCATTGCCGACATGATGCCCAGAAACACCGTCAGCCACAAGCGCGTCTTATTTGTCATTTGCATAACTTCGTCCTTTCTCATGCGCGTAATGAGCCCATTTTAACAAGGTTTTCTTAAATATTTGA